>CAVHCL010000088.1:0-8220 GCA_963634425.1 Bacteroidaceae bacterium | reverse complement strand
CCGGGCAACATCCGCATAGGCAACCGGGTGTGGATTGGTGGAGGCACCATTGTTCTGCCGAATGTCACCATCGGGGACGACACTGTTATTGGCGCGGGAAGTGTCGTTACACACGACATCCCATCCGGTGTTGTAGCCGTTGGCAACCCTTGTCGGGTGCTGCGCAAGATTACGGAAAAAGACAAGGTAGGATATAAATAAGGAGGCATAACATGAAGGAGCTGATACCTAACGGCGGCATTCCACGCAACATTCTCTTCGCCATGTCTGTGATTGGCGGACTGACAGTTGCCAATTTGTATTACAACCAGCCTTTGCTGGAAGATATACGCCAATCGCTCGGAGCTACAGAACTGCAAGCAAACCTCATTACGTTCATCACCCAATTGGGTTATGCGGCAGGACTTATCCTTGTAGTTCCATTGGCAGACAAGGTGTCGCGCCGCAAAATCATCACCATAAACATGAGTGTGGCTATGGCATGTTGCCTGACCATCGCTTGCACGTCAAACCTTTGGATAATATGGCTGGCATCGCTGGTGCTGGGCTGCAACAGCGTGGTGCCGCAAATGTTCATACCTGTGGCAAGCCATTTCTCCAAGCCCGAAAACAAGTCACGCAACATGGGCATCGTGCTTACCGGCCTGTTGAGTGGCGTGCTTGGCGCAAGAGTTGTGAGCGGATACGTTGGGGAACTGGCAGGTTGGCGCACCATGTTTGCCATTGGAGCGGTCGTCATGGCGGTATGTCTGGTTTGTATGCTGAAGGTCTTGCCTGTCATGCCGAACAGTTTTGAGGGCAGTTACGGCAAACTGATGAGGTCGATAGGACGCATCTATCATAACTATCCCACCATCCGCATCTATGCCTTGCGTGGAGGACTGAGTTTCGGCAGCATGATGGCTATATGGTCGTGCATGGCTTTCCATCTGACAGGCGCACCGTTCCACGCAGGGAGCGACGCAGTCGGTATGCTTGGGCTTTGCGGGGTGGCTGGCGCAACGGCGGCGAGCGGCATAGGCAAATACATTCCGCGGTTTGGCATTGAGAGGTTTTGCCTTGTGGGAAACATTCTTCAATTTGCCGCATGGATTATTGCATACCTGTTTTCCGGCAGTTATATGGGACTGACAGTGGCCATTATGCTGGTGGACGTTGGCGCCCAGTGCTACCAGTTGAGCAATCAAAGCGGTTGTCTGTCGCTCGTTCCTGAGGCGACCAACCGCAGCAACACCATCTTCATGAGCCACTTGTTTGCAGGTGGCAGCCTTGGCACATTATGCGCAGGATTCGCTTGGGACTGTGGCGGTTGGGACGCAGTATGCCTCGTGGGCTTCGCTTTCGCCTTTGCTGTGTCTGTGGTAAATGTCCTTTTTTATAATCATAGCCATTCCCGATTTGTATGTTGACTTTAATTTTAATTCTTCAAAACTGACCAAACAGAATGCTTAACACTGACCGTAAATCTTCAAGCGAGCCAACAACGTATAATTCCATTGACTATACGAGATTTGTGCTTATTTGCCTTGTGATATTGGTTCACATAGTCAACTTCAGCACCCTCTACCCTGAGGCACAACAGTTTGTCAACCGTTTCTTCATGCAGGCTTTCTTGCTGATTACAGGGTATCTCATGAATGCGGACAAGCGCATTGGCGAGTTTGCGTCCTACCTTGTCAAGATATTCCTGCCTTATGCCGTCATGACGTTGGGATACGCCTATGTGTCAACTTTGCTGCCCGTAAGGGACGGCATAGAATCTTTCACACTCAGCAATGTGCTGAAAGTCATGCTCGTAAAACCGATAGGCCCTTATTGGTATTTTCACACTATGATAATCAGTGCCACATTATACTATATGGCGGACAGATGCGCCAGACGCCACGGCAAAGGAGCCGTGTTCTGCTTGGCGACTTCCCTGTATGTGGCGGCGGCAGGCACATCGCTGGTGGCCCACACCCATGTTTTCTTTTTCTTGTTGGGAGTAGGCATAAGGCTTACCGGTTGGGAATGGGACAAACTGTTCAGACCCTCCTTTTGGGCATTTATCCCATTCGCTGTATGTGCCGCATTTTACGCTTGCGGCAGAACGGACACGTTGGCTGTGTTTATCCTCGCATTCTCGTTTCTGTCGTTTGTCCCTAAGTCTACCGCAACCATACGCTCCGGCATGTGCCAGAGGTATATGGGATACATCGGCAGGAACACCCTGCCCATATATCTCTTCCATCCGATATTCACTATGGGGTCGAAGTATCTGTTGCCCTTGTTCAGGTTTGACTCTTCCGGAGTGCTCCACATCGTGGTGACCATAGTGTCAGGAGTTGCCGGCAGTCTGTTGATTGCTTACTTCATGGACAAGACAAAGCTCTCCTATTGCTTCGGGAGGGATAACATACTCAGAAGTCCAAGGAAATAAACGTAACAGGACTTGCGGAAAAAGCGGCAGAGACAGGTTATTTGTCGCCTATGGCACGCAGGTATTCGTCCCATAGGGTCTCCACCCCGTTCTCCGGCCTGTCTCCCAACACATGCCTCATGGCAGCGTCCCACGACCATGGGTTTATCTCGGCTGCGGAAGCGTTGAACTTGCGCAGGAAATTCTTGTCCTTTGTCTGTTGGAGCCAATAGAGGAAGTAGCCCGCCACACGGTAACCCTTGCGCCACGTGTCGGCCTTAGGACGGTCTTTGCTGTGAAAGTCCTGCTCGAAACATCCACAAGCCAAGCGTACCGCATCCGCCATACCTTCTATAAAGCACCAATACTCACCGCCGTCACCGTACGCACCGCAACCCTTGGGCTCCAACTGATAGGCGTGCGTCAACTCATGGTAAAGCACTCCGCGTGTCTCGTAGTCGAGACGAACCGTATCATTTCCTTTGAAACTTCTTTCTATCCATCCTGTGGTGTAGCACACACCCACATGGTCGCCACCGCCGTACTTCCAGCTCACTCCGTCCTTGTCCACCAAACTGTAATATATGCGCGACAGGGGAGGTATGTTTTTGTCCTTAGGTCCATAGTAGAGAGTCTGCAACACCCTGCGTGCGTTGTCCTGTATATAAGGTATGGGCTCTGGAATTATGCTCCAGTATATCTTGGAACCGTCGGTTTCGGGTGCCTCGTCACGGAAAACAACCTCTCCAGGATTGTATTTCTTCCATGCTTTCTCTATCTTGACTGGAGAATGGTACTTCGACCTGTCATCCTGTGCGTTGCCAACCAATGCCACCGACAAAAGCGCCGCAGTGGCAATAATCTTTCTCTTCATAATTGTTGTATGTTTTTATGGCTAATACTTTATTTGCGGCACAAATATAATATTTTTATTCCGTTTAACAAGCAGGAACTCCGTTTTATTGACGTTGCGCTGTCAGACTATTGAAAGGTCTGGATAAGGAATTTGACATTTAGTCATAACAAACACGTGCCAATAGGCGTTTGAAAGCATTTTTGTTGACAAAATAACACATCACAAAACAAAAACTTGCTATATTTGCATTAACAGAACAAAACAAGAAACCTAAAAACAACAGATATGCTAAACATCAACGATTTTATGCAGCGCCTTGAGAGACGCCATCGAGGGGAGTCGGAATACCTGCAAGCTGTAAGAGAGGTGCTCCTCTCCATCAAAGACATCTACGACCTCCATCCCGAATTTGAACGCAAATCGCTTCTGGAACGGCTTGTGGAACCAGAGCGGATTATAACATTCCGTGTCCCTTGGGTTGACGACAACGGCAAGGTGCAGGTAAACATCGGCTACCGTGTACAGTTCAACAGTGCCATAGGCCCGTACAAGGGCGGACTGCGCTTCCATGCTTCGGTCAATCTCTCCATCTTGAAGTTTCTCGGATTCGAACAGACGTTCAAGAACGCGCTCACCACACTTCCCATGGGAGGAGGCAAGGGCGGTTCGGACTTCAGCCCCAGAGGCAAGAGCGATGCTGAGATAGAGCGTTTCTGCCAGGCTTTCATGAACGAGATGTACCGTTACATAGGCCCCGAGACTGACATACCCGCCGGAGACATAGGGGTTGGAGCACGCGAGATAGGTTATCTTTTCGGGCAGTACAAGAAACTCACCCGCGACTTCAGCGGAGTAATCACCGGCAAGGGGCTCGACTACGGAGGGTCGTTGGTACGTCCTGAGGCCACCGGCTTCGGAGGTCTTTATTTCGTCAACGAGATGCTCCGGGACGCGGGACATGACATCAAAGGCAAGACCATAGCCATAAGCGGTTTCGGAAACGTGGCTTGGGGAGCCGCCACCAAGGCTGTACAATTGGGAGCCAAGGTGGCCACCATCAGCGGTCCGGACGGTTACGTATATGACCATGACGGCATAGAAGGTGAGAAGATAGACTATATGCTGGAGCTTCGTGCCTGCGGAAATGACGTGGTGGCTCCGTATGCCGAACGTTATCCGTCAGCCACATTCTTCCCAGGCAAACGCCCATGGCAACAGAAAGTCGACATCGCCCTACCCTGCGCCACCCAAAACGAGCTTGACGGGCACGATGCCGCCATGCTGATAGCCAACGGCACCATTTGTGTAGGCGAGATAAGCAACATGGGGTGTACGCCTGAGGCTATAGACACATTCACAGAACACCGCACTCTCTATGCACCCGGCAAGGCTGTCAATGCCGGAGGCGTGGCCACAAGCGGATTGGAGATGAGCCAGAACGCTATGCACCTGAGTTGGAGCGCACAAGACGTGGATGCCCGCCTTCACTCCATCATGCACGGCATACACGCCCAATGCGTGAAGTATGGCACGGAACCCGACGGATACATCAACTACGTGAAAGGCGCCAACATAGCCGGTTTCATGAAAGTGGCCAAAGCCATGATGGCCCAGGGGATAGTTTAATGTCCATAAGAGTATCTATATTATTTCTATCAAAGTTGACGAAATGTCAACTTTGATAGAAACGGGAAAATGCCTTGATGCAGTATTCATGGTCCTTCACAGCTCCTGTCTCACGCGCACTGTGCATTGCCAAGATGGGGTTGCCCATATCCACGCCGCTCACCGGAAGGGATGAGGCAAGGATATTGCCAAGTGTGCTTCCTCCTGCCACGTCGCTGTGGTTGACAAACTTCTGGCATGGAACCTGCGCTTTCTCGCATATAGAAGCGAAGATCGCCGCAGAGTATGCGTCGCTCGCGTACTTCTGTGCGGCATTGAACTTGATGACAGGACCGCCGCCAAGGACGGGATGGTTGGTGGGATCGTACTTCTCCGAATAGTTGGGATGCCATGCGTGGGCATTGTCGGCGGAAACCATGAACGCTTTTTCCACAGCCCTCCAGTAGTCCTCTTCAGAGCCTCCCTGCGCCAGCACTATACGTTTCAGCAGTGAGGCGAGGAACGGACTGCCCGCTCCTTGTTTCGTCTGGCTTCCTGTCTCTTCGTTGTCGAAGACCGCCATTATCTGGGTGGTGTGGGGCGTTGTCCCACCGGCAGACAGCAATGCCGTAAGTGAGGCGTGCACCATGCTGAGGTCGTCCAGCCGTCCACTGGAAACCATCTCGTTGTGCACTCCGAACAAGCACGCTGGTGTGGCGTCGTAGAGATAGAGGTCAAAGTCAAGGATGTCAGCAGGGCGGCAATGCAATTCTTCACAGATTAACGTCTCCAACATCCGCCCTCTCTCCATCTCGTCCGTGACAATGCCCAACAGCGGCAGCATGTCCTTTTGCTTGGACAACTTCACCCCGTCGTTGACCTGGCGGTTGAAATGTATTGCCAGATTGCTGATTTGCATCAGCGGACGTTTGATGTGCAGAAGTCTCGTCTCCGGTCTCATGGCACAGCCCGTTCTGAGTATCACCCTTCCGGCAAGAGACAACGGACGGTCGAACCATGTGCTCATTATAGGCCCCCCGTACACCTCCGTGTTAAGCCGTGTTATTCCTCCCTCGCCGCACATCTCAGCGTTGGGTTTGATGCGGAATGTGGGTGAGTCGCAATGCGAACAGATGATGTGGAAACCTCCGTCCGCCAACGGTCTTTCGCCTATGCGGAAAGCGTAGAGCGAAGAGCCGTTCTTTGTCACGAAGAACTGTCTGCCCGAATGCATCTCGCCCAAAGTCTTTGCCGCATCCACATGTTCGAAGCCAGCTTCAAGGAGGCGTTTGCGCAGAGTTTCCACAGCAAGGTAATTGACAGGCGAACTGTCAAGGAAATTCAACAGGTCTTTCATCTTTACTTCTTATTAATAGTGTTCGTTATTTTGTAAATCGGTTGTTTTGCCGATTAGGATAAATTGTATAATTTTGCGGTAAAGTTACAAGTTTTTCCGTTCAAGAGATGAGATTTGAAGATAAAATCACCGAAAAACCGTCGAAATACAACCATCTGGAAAAGAAAAGTGTGAAAGAGTTGCTTACCGACATCAACTGGGAAGACCATTTTGTGCCAGATGCCGTGGAGAGGGCTATCCCTCAGATAGAAGCTTTCGTAAATGCCGTGGAGCCTCGCATGAAGAGGGGCGGCAGGCTTTTCTATCTCGGAGCTGGCACCAGCGGCAGGCTCGGTGTACTTGACGCCAGCGAGCTTCCGCCCACGTTTGGCGTGCCGGACACTTGGGTAGTGGGTCTTATAGCCGGAGGAGACAGAGCCTTGCGCAACGCAGTAGAAAACGCCGAGGATGTGGCGTTGCAGGGATGGGAAGACGTGGAACGTTTCAACCCCACGATGGACGACAGTCTGATAGGCATAGCCGCCAGCGGCACCACTCCATACGTGATAGGTGCGGTGATGAAAGCAAGAGAGTACGGTATGGTGACAGGATGCGTTACCAGCAACCCCAACACCCCTCTTGCCGAGAAGGCGGAATATCCCATAGAGACTATTGTGGGCCCCGAATACGTTACCGGCAGCAGCCGCATGAAGAGCGGCACGGCTCAGAAGATGGTGCTGAACATGATTTCCACGTCGCTGATGATACGCATGGGCAGAGTCAAGGGCAACCGCATGGTGAACATGCAGTTGAAAAACGCCAAACTCGTGGATCGCGGCACACGTATGCTGCAGGACGAACTCAACATAAGCTACGACGAGGCAAAGGCAAGGCTTCTTGCGGCGGGAAGTGTAAGCGGCGTACTTAAAACAAGGGAATAATCCATACTTGATGAGAAAACAGGCTCTGTACGATTACATAAGCGACTATTTCCGCAGGGAAATGCCCGAGGCGAAGCCGGAGCTTCACTTCAACGACACGTTCCAACTGCTGGTGGCTGTCATGTTGAGCGCACAATGCACAGACAAACGCATAAACGATGTCACCCCCGCCCTTTTCCGCGCATTTCCTGACGCACGGTCACTCGCCTCCGCCACTCAGGATGAAGTGTACGCCTACATAAAGTCCGTGTCGTATCCCAACAACAAAGCCCGGCATCTTACTGAGATGGCAAAGGTGCTGTGCGAAGTTTACGGAGGCGAAGTGCCGGGAGATATGGAAAAGCTCACCGGTCTTCCCGGAGTAGGCAGAAAAACTGCCAATGTGGTACTCAGCGTCGCATTCGGAAAGTCTGCGATGGCGGTGGACACGCACGTCTTTAGAGTAAGCCACAGGATTGGGCTTGTCCCCGATTCGTGCAAAACACCCCTGTCTGTAGAACGAATGCTGGTACGTTACCTCAGAACGGAAGATGTCCCTTCCGCACACCACTGGCTTATACTTCATGGCAGATATGTGTGTACGGCACGAAAGCCCAAATGTAAAGTATGTGGGTTGAAAGAGGTCTGCCGTTTCCACAAAGCCGTTGAAGTGAAATCTCTTCCTGCGCAGAACATCGGCGGATCACAGAAGACAGAAGCGTGAGGCAAGAACCTGCTTGTCACAAAAAAAACCTGAGACTCAAGTCTCAGGTTCAAGAGGTGCCTGGCGGATTCGAACCGCCGTAGACGGTTTTGCAGACCGTTGACTAAGCCACTCATCCAAGGCACCGATCAATTCATGATTTTATTTTACCAAGAGATCCCGACCGTCACAACCGTTCCTCTCTGTGCCCAGAACAGGACTCGAACCTGCATGCCTCTCGACACACGCACCTGAAACGTGCGCGTCTACCATTCCGCCACCTGGGCAAATATCACGAAAAAAAACAACGAGACCAACGGCAACCGTCTCTGCCTCGCCATACGTACGAGCGGAAAACGAGACTCGAACTCGCGACCCCAACCTTGGCAAGGTTGTGCTCTA
>CAVHCL010000087.1:0-2741 GCA_963634425.1 Bacteroidaceae bacterium | reverse complement strand
TACGGTATATGGTTCCCCAGTCTGGCAGTCCGCCCACATTGCGGTCGTCTATCCACATATCCACTTTCAATTTCCTGCTGAAATGTATGTTTTTGTCTCCGTCTTCCTCGGGAAAATCCTTGTTGACGGCATAGAACTCCACGCCCCTCTGTCGGCACCACTCCACCGCATCGTCCAAAAGTTTACCTTCACGCACACTCCATAGAATCAACCGGTGACGGTCTTCAATGAGCATCTTCAGCGTCTGCGTGGCAAACGGCATCTCCTTGCCTATTTCCGGATAACGGTGCTCAACTATGGTCCCGTCAAAATCCACTGCTATCGTCATACTCCACTTACCTTTGAATTGATTTTACGCACAAAGATACACATTATTCCTCAAAAACCGACAAAATGGACATCTTTTTACACAAAAGCCATACCCTATTTGCCCATTAAAAAGAAAATAGCTACCTTTGCCGCACAATTCATAAAAAACAGAAACAACCGCACATGCGGAAAGAAAAAAGAATATGAGGAGAAAAATTCTTTCACTTGCTTACATACTGCTTACGGCAATACTCGCCAGCAGTTGTGTGTCCACCAAGAAACTCGTCTACTTCCAAGGGTCTGAGAAACTCTTCGAACAGGCGCAGCAGATAATGCAGCAATATGAAATGAAACTGAAGCCTGCCGATCAGGTTTATGTCAAGGTGACGTGCAGCGAGCCCGAGTTGCTTACCATCTTCGCACAGGACGTGATAATGGGTACCACCGGGAACACCAATTCATCCTCGCTCTCGTCTTCCAGCTCCATGAGCAATGCGTACGGGTATACCGTCACCAATGACGGATGCCTCATCCTTCCCGCTTTGGGCAAGGTGGAAGTGGAGGGATGTACGTCTGACGAAGCCGCAGCAAAGATAGAGGCCAAGATACGTGAGAACAACCTTATCAAAGACCCCGAGGTGACGGTACGGCTGATAAACGCACGTGTAGCCGTGCTCGGTGCGGTGAAGTCTCCGCAGATAGTAAGCCTGAGCAGTGAGAGAAACACCATATTGGACGTGTTGGCGAAATGCGGAGACGTAGGCGACACCGGACTGAGACAAAAGGTGAAGCTTTACCGCGAGAGCAACGGACAGCGCACGATGTATGAAGTGGATCTGACAAAGACGGACATCTTCAACAACCCGGCATACTATGTGCAGCAGAACGACCTCATCTACGTGGAGCCCAACAAGAGCCAAAGTGTGAAGAGCAGTGCGTTCTACACGTTCCTCACCGCAGGAGCAAGTATCGTGGGTGTACTCTCCGCAATACTCTCCATGGTGGTTCTTATCACGAAATAGACGTATAGGTTACTTTTCAAAGTATCTTAGGATACTTGGCGATTTATCTTAGGATACTTTGCCAAGTATCCTAAGATACTTTTTATAGGGTATCTTCTTCCAGAAAACCGGCAATCGTTTTTATAGCAGACCCCATAGTTCGTGGGCACGAACCCCATGGTATCTGCTCGGGAACTATGGGGTTTCCGACTGCGAAAGGTACACCCGGGAAAATCACTGCGCTTCCACGTCATTCCTCCTCTGTAAAGACATCTATGATTTTTCTGTATACCTTCGGGAGGTTCAGTCTGTAATGGACCGTATCGTACCACAGAAAGAGATACACAAGTGCCACGAAGCCCAACCAGCACATCAGTATTGTTATCCACATATATAAATTATAAGTTATAAGCGTTACACTTTCCATTCATACCCGCACACGGACACTGTTGCCGCATTGCAAGCGCACGTTTTTCAAACATCCACCAAAAGCACATCGTGCCCTCCGTATCTGAGACGGCGAAGACGTTCCAGCTCAGGCGTGCACGAACCCGATATGTCCTTTCCCGCTTCCGAGCCGTACTTGTCTATTCTTTCCACCACCATCTTCAGCGTCATCCTGTTGACATCTATCGCCGGAAGATAATACGTGACGGTACTTGACTCGTTGTGTGTCTCTGCAAGAAGTTGCATATTCACCATCTCCGAAAGAAGTTTCCGCACCAAAGTGTCAGGCAGATGCGTCTCCCTCGCCAATGCGCCATCCGAATACGGCTTCACTCCCTCAGCGAAACGCTTGCATATCTTGCTTACAAGCAAAAGGCTGAACACATCCCGGCTGCGCCGGCTAAGTTCATCGCTTGTACGCTCTATGGCATAGTATTCAATGCTTTGGTTGGCATAGCAGAACACGCCTCCCACAAGACAGATGCTCCACGAAAGCTGAAGCCATATCATGAACAAAGGCAATGCGGCGAACGAGCCGTATATGGCATTGTAACTGCTGATTTTTATCTGGTAATGGATGTAAAGATACTCCACTGCAAAAAACAGTATTCCGGTAAACACGCCTGGCCATATTACGTTTTTGACATTCACCTTTGTGTTTGGCATGAATTTGAACAAGAGCCCAAAGAAGACAATGGCGACCACAGCCGGGGAGAACTGCACTATGTGCTCCACGGTATCGTTGACAAGTTGATAGTCGGGAAGCACCCCCCTGAACGAAATGAGAAAAATGTTGAATCCGCTAAGTATGACAACAGCGAACGGCAGGAGCAGGAAAACGCTCAGATACTCAGTCACCCTGCGATAGATGTTTCTGGAGTTGCGCACATGCCAGATGGAATTGAACGCCGTCTCTATGCTTGAAGTCAGACTCAGCAGCGAATACAAAAGGAAAACAAGGCCAACGCCTATGAAGACACCGCC
>CAVHCL010000086.1:0-13661 GCA_963634425.1 Bacteroidaceae bacterium | reverse complement strand
AAAAAAGTTAAAAAAATCGTTCCTGAAATGATATGTAATCCAAGGAAAAACAGTAACTTTGCAAGCGAATGCGTGTCTTACATTAGAAGACTCGCACATTTGCAAATGCTAAGAGACTGTAAATGTGTGTTTTCACTAAAAAACACACTAAAAAGACCCGAAGCGAAGCCCCGGGGTCAGGTGCAGGCTACCCTTTCAAGTTCGGGGTGTGCTGCAAAAAACAGTAGTTATTCAGATTATATAGGTCTCACATACCCTCAGGCAGTGCGAAATTGCTTTTTTGGCAGTCCAAGACACGAGGACTGTGAGCAGCACCACCGCCACAAACTCCGCTCCTGGACACGGCACACCTCCGCCAC
The DNA here is from genome assembly GCA_963634425.1 of Bacteroidaceae bacterium. Lineage (GTDB taxonomy): Bacteria > Bacteroidota > Bacteroidia > Bacteroidales > Bacteroidaceae > Physcousia. The sequence continues at coordinate 13,302 of CAVHCL010000086.1, read as the reverse complement.
TTAACCGCAGTGACAGACTCTGCACCAGACGTATGCACAAGTTGTGGCACAGATACATCTCGAAACTGATGCCGCCCAACCACACCAACGCCTTGCTGCCAAGAAGTCTATGCATCCACCCTGCCCCACCGTCAGCACAGGCGACATAGAGAATGAGGGCTGACGACGGCACCCAGTAAAGTGCCGCACAACGTATGTTGGGAGCGCACACGGCGGACACTCCGTACAGCACAGCCAACAGCAACAACGCCACACAGTCGGCAACGTGGGCTTTGAGTGCCGGCATGCCTACGGGAAAACGGATGCCGACTCTGCGGTACACCCTGCACAGAAGTATGCCCATGAAGAAATCTATGATGCGGAATAGAGGATGCGCATATATGTAGCCGGCAGAGCAGTCGGTCCGTTCGTTGACGGCAAGCAGCAGATATCCCGCACTATAAAACAATGTGAACGGCAACACCGCACTCCATCTCCGCCGTGCCTGCCATCTGTAGAGGGCGGCATAAACAAGGTAGAAGAAAAGAATGTCCGACAGGAACCACGACGGAGCGTTAAGCACTCCATCCAACACGTCTGCCGTGCTCCAGCTCTGAAGCAGCAAGGCATGGGCAACCACACTGCCCACCGGATGCACAATGCCCAATCTCCAGTCGAGCAACAACGTCACTCCCAACACGAGAAGATGAAGAGGGAACACCTTACGGACACAAGAAAGGAAAAAGACCCCGGCCTTAGTCTCGCCGGAAGCCAACCGCTTCCCTTTGTCCAACGAAAGCACAAAGCCGCTCAGCACAAAAAACGCCGACACCGGGAACTCGCCCAAAAAGTCGTGCAGCACCTGCGGCTGCGGCAACATGGAATGCGCCCACACCACCATAAAGATGAGCACGAAGCGCAACGACTGCAGCGAGTCTATCCTCACCACCATTCTCTTTCGTTGGGATAGTCTCCGTTCTTCACGTCGGAGACATACTCGCCCACCGCGTCGGTGATGACAGTACTGAGGTCGGCATAACGTCGCACGAACTTAGGGAGCCTTCCGTTGTTCATGCCCAGCATATCCTGTATCACCATCACCTGCCCATCCGCAGGTCCTGCCCCTATGCCAATGACCGGTATGTCCAACCCGGCACACACCTTGGCTGTAAGTTCCGCCGGTATCTTCTCCAAGACAAGGGAGAAACAGCCAGCCTCCTGCAAGAGACGCGCGTCGCCAAGCAGTTTCTCAGCCTCCGCATCTTCCTTTGCCCTCAGTCCGTAACCACCGAACTCGTTCACGCTCTGTGGTGTCAGCCCCAAGTGGCCCATCACGGGGATACCGGCCTGCACTATGCCGCGCACCGTGTCGGCGACATGTTCTCCGCCCTCCAACTTCACGGCATCGCATCCGCTCTCCGCCATTATGCGCACGGCGTTGCGTATGCCGTCGCCACGGTCTATCTGGTATGTTCCGAAGGGCATATCGCACACCACCAACGCCCTCTTGACGGCACGCACCACGCCGGAGGCATGGTAAATCATCTCCTGCAGGGTGATGGGCAGCGTGGTGGAGTATCCCGCCATCACGTTGGCGGCACTGTCGCCGACCAATATTATGTCCACACCGGCCGCATCCACAAGGGAGGCCATGGAATAGTCGTACGACGTAAGCATGGAGATGCGCACTCCGTCGCGCTTCATCTGCCTTATCTTTTTGGTAGTTACCTTCTTTGTGTCCTCAACAATGTACTTCGACATTTTATCTCCTTTTTTCAATGTTGCCGGTGCAAAGTTACGATATTTTCAGATAAAAAAGTTAACTTTGCAAAAATAATTGGCTTGAAGCAATGGCGCAAAACCTTTCCGTGTACAAGGCGTCGGCAGGCGCCGGCAAGACATTCATACTGACGGCGGAATACATACTGCTGCTGCTGAGGGACGGGGCGGACGAGTGGCGCCACACCTTGGCCGTGACATTCACCAACAAGGCCACGGCGGAAATGAAATCCAGAATCCTTGAGACGCTGTACGGCATCTCCCGGGGACTTCCCGAGAGCGACGCATACGTGGGAGCCATCACCGAAAACCTGCGCAGGACAGGCGAGGAGATGAGCAGGAAGATGATGGCAAAGCGGGCCGGAGAGGCTCTGGTGTCCATCCTGCACGACTACTCGTACTTCCGCGTGGAGACCATAGACTCCTTCTTCCAAAGTGTACTGCGCAACATGGCTTACGAGCTGGGGCTCAACGCTTCCCTCACGGTGGAGCTCAACAGCGGCGAAGTGGTGAGCCGTGCCGTAGACCGCATGGTGGAGAAAATGCACCTCGACGCGGAACTGCAACGCTGGATTATGGACTTCGTGAAGGAGCAGATAGACAACGGCAACAAGTGGGACATCACCGGCAATGTGAAGAAGTTTGCCGAGTGTATATACCGGGAGGAGTACATGAAGCGGACACCGCAGGAGAACACCCGGCTCGCCGACACCGGCAACGTCAGGGACTTCAAAGCCAAAATGCATGCCGTGAAAAACACCGCAAAGGCAAGACTCGCCAAGGCGGCGGCGGAAATGAAAGCCCTGATGGAGAGCAAACTGGACGGGGGCAACAAGGTGAGTTTCTACAACAGGTACACATCCGCCCTTGCAAAGATGGGCAATGCGGAACAGGAGGAAAAGCCTTTCGCCACACTGGTGAAAGCCATAGACAACCCCTTGGAGATACTGAAGACCAAAGACCGGGAAAACACATCGCTGGCAGCGGCGGCACAGACCGTGTCAGAGTCGCTCGCACAGTTCTACCGGCTCTACCGGGAAGAGATGGCCAGAACCAACACCGCCGACCTTTGTCTGGACAACCTCAACTCCATGCGTCTCCTGGAAGCCATAGAACACGAGGCCAACGAGATAAACGCCGAAAACAACCAGTTCGTGCTCAGCCGCACGCCTGTGTTGCTGAGCCAACTAAAAGGCGACACAGACGCTCCGTTTGTGTTTGAGAAGACAGGTGTCGCGCTGCACAACGTGATGATAGACGAGTTCCAGGACACCAGCCAACTGCAATGGGACAACTTCAAGGAACTGCTCTTCGAGAACCAGGCCACAGGCGGCAGCGACCTTCTGGTGGGAGACATCAAGCAGAGCATATACAGGTGGAGAAACGGCAAATGGGAAATACTCGCCGGGGTGATGGAAGAACTCTCGTGGCTGCACCCACAGGAGAAGCTGCTGACGTCCAACTACCGCAGTGAAAAGACAGTGGTGGACTTCAACAATATGTTCTTTCCACTGGCGGCTCAGTGTCTCGATGACGCTGTGCCAGCCGACGACGACGGACACCACCCGTCCCCCTATTCCGTGAGCGACATATATGCCGACGTGCGGCAGGAGTGTCACAGGCAACGCTCCGGCGGATTCGTCTCTGTGAGTTTGCGCAAGAAAGACACCGACTACAGGGAGGACACATGCCGCCAACTGACAGACTGCATACATTCGCTTCTGGGGAAAGGGCTCAGACAGAAGGACATTGCCATACTGGTGCGCAACAACGCCGACGCCAAGGAACTTACCGCCTACTTCTCCACCAACGCCAAAGACATCCGTCCGGTGAGCGACGAGGCCTTCACTTTAGAGGCGAGCGTAGCCGTGCAGATGATGATAGCGGCACTGAGGTGTATGGTGGACAGAGAGGGGAAAGACCCCATTCCGTCCAAATACCTTGCCCTGCACTACACGACGGACGTGATGCGGGTCTCCGCAGGTATGGACAGCGTGTGCGGCGAGCCTCCGGCGGAGCTCCGCAAGGCATTCTTCGAACAGATTCCGCATCTTGCCACACTGCCGCTCTACATACTTTGCGAACGTCTGCACCACATACTCGGCCTCAGCCGCATAGAGGGACAGGACTCTTACATATTCACATTCTTCGACAACCTGCAGAACTGCCTGCGCAACGGAGCCCCGGACATCCACTCCTTCTTACAGGCTTGGGACGGGGAAATATGCCGCAAAGCAATCCCTCCTGCTGGAACGGACGGGATAAGGGTGATGACAATACACAAAGCCAAGGGACTGCAGTTCCACACCGTATTGCTGCCGTTTATGGACTGGGAGATAGAGAAGACACAGAACGAGACTGTGTGGCACACCCCGGGGGGACAGCCCTTCTGCGAACTGGGAGCCCTCCCCCTGAAGCTGATAAAGAAAATGGAGAAGTCCACGCTGAGGGACGTGTATCTCAAGGAAATGTTCCAGAAAAGGGTGGATGCCATAAACCTGTTGTATGTGGCGTTTACCAGAGCCGAACGCAACTTGATGATATGGGGCGACGTGACGCGCAAGGACTCAGTCTCCACCGTGGGAGACCTCACGCAGGCAGTCCTCGGCGACCGCATGACAGAGGACGGCGAACGGCTCCGTTTTGAGACAGGCAAGGAAGAGACGGCTTCCGCCGCCGGCAGCCCAAAGTCGGCAAACCGCATGAAGACGGAGAACACTGAAGCCGAGGCCTTGGAGGCGAAGATGGTGTCGTCGGCACCACGTCTGGACTTCAGGCAGAGCAACCTCTCCAGACGTTATCTGGCCGACCTCTCCGGCGCCGACAAGGCGCAGAAGCAGGCGTATGTGGAAACTGGTATCGCCATGCATCATGTCCTCAGCAAGATACGGCACAGCGGAGAGTTGGACAAGGCACTCGCCCAAAGTGTGGAGGAGGGGCTCATAGCAGACAGCCGCACTGCGCGCGGCATAGCGGCGACACTGAGGAAAGGATTCGGGAACGAAACGGTGAGAAGGTGGTTCGCACCCGAGTGCGAGGTATTCAACGAGTGCGGCATAGTATGTCCGGGCACAGACGGCAACCCGTCGTCCGCCTTCCGTCCCGACCGTGTGGTGATACACGGCTCTGTGGTGGAAGTGGTGGACTATAAGTTCGGCACGCCAAGGGAAGAACACACAGAGCAGGTAAGCGTCTATATGTCGCTGCTCAGGCAGCTCTACCCGCAGCACACAGTCAAGGGTTTCCTGTGGTATATGTACAGCGGAACGATAAAGGAGGTTACGGCATGAAGTCTTTTCTTGAAATAGTGGCGGAGGATTTGCTCAAGCGTTACGGCAACAACCTCAGCAAAGTGGCGGTGGTGTTCCCCGGCAAGAGAGCCGCCATATTCCTCGACAAGGCTCTTGCCGACGCATACGGCGGTCCTGTGTGGTCGCCTGTCTACACCACCATGGGCGACCTTTTCGGACAGCTCACGACATTGGCGCCGGCAGACCCTATAGACTCTATAACCACGCTGTACTCCATCTTCCGCGAGGATGGGAATGAAGACATGACACTGGACAAGTTCTGGAGTTGGGGCGAGGTGATACTTTCCGACTTCGACGACGTGGACAAGCATCTGGCTGACGCCAAGGCTGTGTTCGCCAACGTGTACGACCTCCACGCCCTGGACAGCATGGACTTCCTCACAGAGGAACAACGGCAGACGCTGCGGCACTTCTTCAGCAACTTCACGGAAACAGCTCTATCGGAAACCAAGGAGAAGTTCCTCAACACTTGGAAGCGGATGCACCATATGTACACGGCACTCAAAGAGAGGCAGGAGGCTGGAGGCACTCTCTACGAAGGGGCTCTCTACAGACGCGTGACAGAGGAGATGAAGCACGACGACTCAGCTTTCCAGACTCTGGCAGACAGGTACGAGGCAGTGGCTTTCGTAGGCTTCAATGTGCTCAACGATGTTGAGATACGCCTCATGGACACATTCCGCAAAAGGGGGAACTCTCTCTTCTATTGGGACTACGACTCTTACTATGTGGACCGCAACAAGACACACGAGGCTGGCATCTTCATGAGGAAAAACCTCAAGGAATTCCCCTCGGCAGTGGGCGGAGAACACTTCGACAACCTCAGACATCTCTCCGATGTCTCCTTCGTGGCGTGCTCGTCGGACAACGCCGCTGCCAGATACACACGCGAGTGGTTGCGGCAACGTCCGGAAAGCTGTGCGGACGGCACCGCTGTGGTGCTCTGCAACGAATCCTTGCTGCAGCCTGTGCTGCACGCCCTTCCCGAGGAGGGCGAAGCGGTGAACGTCACCATGGGATTTCCGCTTACTGACACGCCCGTCTATTCCTTCGTCATGTCCCTGCTCAACCTGCAGACCGACGGAGTGGACCACACCGCCAAACGCTTCCGCGCACCTTTTGTGCAAACCGTGCGCAAGCACCCCTACTCCACCATGATTGACGAGACGGACTGGCTGGCGTACAAGGGGCAGGACAATGCCACGCTGCTTGGCTATATGCTGTCCGCCACCAATAAAATAGCACTGCATTATGCTGAGGACGCACCCGATGACATCTTCCGCCAACTCTACATGGAGGCGGTGTTCCAGACGGACAGGGTGCTCACGAAGTTCGTCAGACAAGTCACCAGGGAGGACAGCCCTCTGTGCGTGAGTCTGACTACGCTGAGGAAACTGGTGAGGGACGTGTTGGCAAAGACCTCCATCCCCTTCCACGGCGAGCCGGCGCACGGGCTTCAGGTGATGGGAGTGCTGGAGACACGCTGCCTGGACTTCAGGCACACACTGATGCTGTCCGTGGAAGAGAACATGCTGCCGCGTCCCACCAACACCAACACCATGATACCGGCAGCCCTGAGGGAGGCGTTCGGACTCACCACGCCGCGCCACCGCATCTGCGTGTTTTCCTACTATTTCTACCGGCTCATACAACGCACCGAACACCTCACGTGCGTCTACAACGACAACTGCGCCAACTCCGAGAACCACGAGATGTCGCGCTTCCTGCGGCAGATGCTGGCTGAGACGGACATCCCGGTGCAGACACATTGGCTGAAGAGCGACCTCCTCATACCGCCGCACACACCGCCAGAGGTGGAGAAGGACGAGGAACTGCTGCGGACACTGCGGCACACATTCGACAAGCGCACGGGCAAAGGGCAGACACTGACACCCACCGCCCTGAACGCATGGATAACGTGCCCCATGAAGTTCTACCTCAACTATGTGGCACACCTGCACAAGGAGAAAGACCCGCAGGACGGCACAGACGCTGCCGCCATAGGCAACATCTTCCACGACACGGCATGGCTCGTGTACCGCCGCCTCGCCGACTCCAAGAAAGACGGCAAGGACATCATAGAAGCTTCCGACCTGCAGCCTATGCTGGACAACATGGAGGCTACTGTAGGACGGCTTCTGGACATAGCCTTCGACACCAACGTCTTCCACCCGGCTCCCGCATGGGAACGCGGCAACAAAGCTCTGGAGATGATGAACTCCGGCACGCATCCGGGGAACGAGTACTTGGGAACGCACATCATAGAACGCGGAGTGATGATGAGTTACCTGCGGACATTGCTGAAGACCGACCTGCGCAACACGCCATTCCGCATCATAGGACTGGAACAGGAGAGGACTCTCAGCCTGGACATAGCGACGACGCACGGAGACATAACGGTGGAGACCGGCGGACGCATAGATCGTCTGGACATCACGGACGGGCGCATACGCGTGGTGGACTACAAGACGGGGACATCAGTACCGCAGCTGAGCAGCATGGAAAACGTGACAACGAGAAACGGCGGACACGAGAACTACTGCTTCCAGACATTCCTCTACGCTTTGGCAGTAATCCGCCACAACGAGGAAACGGAAAACGCCGACATGGAAGACAATGCCATCTCCGACATGCCGGTGCAGCCAGCCTTGTTCTTCCCCGCCAAGGCCTATGCCGACGATTACACGCCTGCCATAAAGCTGGGCAAGGAATACCTGCAGGACTTCAGGGGGATAGCCGGAGACTTTGAGAAACTGCTGACAGAAGTGGTGGAGGACATCTTCTCGCCCGACAAGCCTTTCGTCCAGACGGACAGCGTAAAGCAGTGCCAATGGTGCGACTTCCGCCTGTTGTGCGGCAGATAGGACTACCGTTGCACAAAGACGTTTTACCCTACCATACAGACTAATATAAAATCATTACAAAAACCAACTAAACAACAAAAAAAAACATGAAGAAGATGCTCATCACGCTGGCATGCCTTGGCGTTGCCTTTACCGCCGCCACCGCTACGGACACGCCGTTCACCGTGCCAGCCGTCAAAGAGTGGAAAGCCTCCAACGGCGAGTTCCGGTTTACCACTGTCCGCAAAATCACTTATGCGACCCCTTGTCTTGCCGACGAAGCCAAACTCTGCTCCACAGTACTCGGAGGCGACGCGCAGACCGTACAGGGCAAGGGAGGCGACATACACCTGCAACTCGCCAAGGACAAGAAACTCGGGGACGAGGGCTACAAACTGCGCATAACACCGCATGGCATCACAGTTAGCGCAAACACAGAGCGAGGTGCCGTATGGGGCATACAGACACTACAGCAGCTGCGTCGCCAGTCAGACACTACGCCGTGCGGTGTCGTCTCCGACAGTCCCGACTACCCTCTGCGCGGACTCATGATAGACGTGGGACGCAAGTACATCCCGCTCTCCTACCTCTATAGCCTGACGGACATGATGTCGTACTACAAGATGAACACGCTGCACGTGCACCTCAACGACAACGGGTTCCGCAAGTACTTCCACGACAACTGGGACGAGACATACGCCGCTTTCCGCATGGAAAGCACCACGTTCCCGGGACTGACAGCCAAGGACGGGCATTACGGCAAGGACGAGTTCCGCGACTTCATCAGATACGCCGCCGCACGCGGTGTGGAGATAATACCTGAGTTCGACATCCCGGCGCACTCTCTGGCGTTCACGCACTACAGACCGTCGCTCGCCTGTGAGGAGTACGGGGCTGACCACCTCGACCTGCGCAACCCTGCCGTCATACCCTTCGTGGACAGCCTTTACGCCGAATACCTCGGGGGCGACGACCCTGTCTTCTGCTGCCCGCGTATGCACATCGGCACCGACGAATACAGCAACAAGGACTCTGCCGTGGTGGAAATGTTCCGCGCCCTCGCCGACCACCTGATACGCAAAGTGGAGAGCTACGGAAAACAGGCGGTGCTGTGGGGCTCGCTGACACACGCCAAGGGCAAGACTCCGGTGAAATCGGACAACGTGCTGATGCACATGTGGTACAACGGCTATGCCAACCCACGCGACATGAAAGCCGCCGGCTACCACATGGTGTCCATCCCCGACGGATACGTCTACATAGTGCCCGAGGCGGGATATTACTATAATTACCTCAACTGCCGTTTCCTCTACGAACGCTGGACACCGGCGCAGATCGGCAACCAACGTTTCGAGGAAAAAGACCCTATGATAGACGGCGGTATGTTTGCCGTATGGAACGACGTGTGCGGCAACGGCATCTCTGTGGGCGACATACACCACCGCATCTACCCTGCCGTACAGGTGATAGCGGAGAAGACTTGGCATGCCGTCAACGACACTGTGGGGTACGACGCATGGGACGCAAAGAGGGCGACGCTGGGAGAAGGGGCATTGTGCAACCACCTTGGCTCCACCACACTCTCGATCGCACGTGTGGAACCGTCCTCACTTCTGTCGGCCGACCTTGACGCACAGATAGGATATGGCTACAGCGTGGACTTCGACATAGAATGGGGCGACGAGACTCCGGGCACAGTGCTTACCGGCAACCGCTACTCGCGCGTATTCCTGTCCGACCCCATCGGAGGATGGATAGGGTTCGCCAGAGACGGATACCTCTTCACTTTCCAGCACAAGGGCAAGCCCGGGACTAAGGAACACATCACCATCAGCGGCGACAACGAAAGCACATCGCTCAGCGTAAACGGGAAACTCGTACAGCGGTTGGGGCGCGACCAACGCTTCGCCCACGACAAATCCTCGTACAATGTAATGCGTACACTGGTGTTCCCTCTGCAGCACTCGGGAGACTTCAAAAGCAAAATCACCAATTTCAAAGCAACAAAGGCACAAAAGCGGTGAAAAATTTGGAAGTGTCGCAGATAAGGCGTAAATTTGCATCCGCTTTTAGCCTATCTACCGCAGATAGACAAAGGTCGGTTCGGTAGCTCAGTTGGATTAGAGCAGCAGCCTTCTAAGCTGCGGGTCATGGGTTCGAGCCCCATCCGAATCACCTGGGAAGACAGGAAACAGGAGAGGTCCTTAGTACGGGCTCCTCCTGTTTCATTATATTATATAAGAACAATGGGGGCGTTACGGCCAACTTGCGAATGATATTTTTGGTCAAACGGACTAATGTTCGTAACTTTGTGAGCGAAATGAAGAAAGTACTCTATTTGCACGGATTTGCCTCGTCGGGCAGCAGCGGCACTGCCACCACCATGCGCAACCTACTTTACCCCAAGGGAGCGGGTGTGTTAAGCCCCGACATCCCGGTGAACCCTCCACAGGCGCTTCAGTTCGTAGTGTCGTACACGGGGGAAATCCGTCCGGACTTGATAGTGGCCACCAGCATGGGTTGCCTGTATGCCGAACAGATGTACGGGATACCGCGCATATTGGTGAACCCCTCGTTCCATATGTCCAAGACACTGACGTTTATGGGGCTAGGGAAACGCGAATTCCGCAACAAACGCGAGGACGGATCCAAGAGCTTCAAGGTGGACAAAGAGATGATAAAGGGGTTTGCGGAGGTGGAGAGACTCTCGTTCGCCCACATTGACGACGAGGAGAGAAGACTGGTGTGGGGGCTGTTCGGAACAAGAGACAGGCTGGTGAACTGCCAACAGGATTTCGTGAAAAACTACGGCAGCGCACAGGAGAAGCTTTTCGACGGAGAACACTTTCTCAACGACAAGGTGCTGAGCAAAGAGGTGATGCCGCTGGTGGAGAAAATACTCGGACTGTAACCGCCCACACAGACTTTGCGCCAATGGACTTGTGTTCACAATTTAACAAAACTATATAAACAATATGTTCGACAATCTTAGCGAACGGCTTGAAAGGTCGTTCAAGATACTGAAAGGTGAAGGGAAGATTACCGAGATAAATGTGGCTGAAACCCTTAAGGATGTCAGAAGGGCTCTGCTTGACGCCGATGTCAACTACAAAGTGGCAAAGTCCTTTACAGACACCGTAAAGCAGAAAGCCCTGGGGCAAAACGTGCTCACCGCCGTGAAGCCGCAGCAGTTGATGGTGAAGATAGTCCACGACGAACTGGCGGCACTGATGGGCGGCGAGAGTGCGGACTTGAACCTGAAGGGGCATCCCGCCATCATCCTAATGGTAGGTCTCAACGGAGCGGGCAAGACCACCATGAGCGGAAAGCTCGCCAAGCTGCTCAAGGAAAAGAAAGCCAAAAACCCTCTTCTTGCCGCGTGCGACACATTCCGTCCGGCAGCCATGGAACAGTTGCGCATTCTGGGAGAACAGGTGGGAGTGCCAGTGTACATGGAGGAGGGTGCCACCAATCCTGTGGAGGTGGCCACACACGCCATACACGAGGCAAAAGCAAAGGGGCACGATGTGCTTGTGGTGGACACCGCCGGACGACAGTCGATAGACGAGGAACTGATGCAGCAGATACAGGACATCCGCGATGCGGTAACCCCCGACGAGACACTGCTTGTGGTGGATGCCATGACCGGACAGGATGCCGTGAACACTGCCAAAGAGTTCAACGACAGGCTCGACTACACGGGTGTCATACTCACCAAACTCGACGGAGACACACGCGGAGGCGCTGCCATCAGCATACGCACCGTGGTGAACAAGCCCATCAAGTTTGTGGGCACGGGCGAGAAGATGGAGGCACTGGATGTCTTCCACCCCAACCGTATGGCAGACCGCATACTCGGCATGGGCGACATAGTGTCTCTGGTGGAACGGGCACAAGAGCAGTTTGACGAGGAAGAAGCCCGCCGCCTGCAGAAGAAGATACAGAAGAACCAGTTCGACTTCAACGATTTCTACAACCAGATACAGCAGATAAAAAGGATGGGCAACATCAAGGATCTGGCAAGCATGATACCGGGCGTAGGAAAAGCCCTCAAGGATGTGGACATAGACGACAATTCGTTTAAGGGCATAGAGGCCATCATACAAAGCATGACACCTAAGGAACGCACCAATCCGGAGTGTCTGAACTCCAGCAGAAGACAGCGCATAGCAAAAGGGTCTGGGACGGACATCCAAGAGGTGAACAGGCTTATCAAACAATTCGACCAGACGCGCAAGGTGATGAAACTCATGAGCAGCAAGAGCAAGATGGCCCAGATGGCAAGCATGATGAAAGGAAAAGGATTCTCCATATAACACAATCAACAAGGAAGGGATATGCAAATCATAGACGGCAAACAGACAGCAGCGGCCATAAAGGCGGAGATAGCCGCAGAGGTGAAGGACATAATGGCCGCAGGCGGCAAACAGCCTCATCTGGCGGCAGTGTTGGTGGGACACGACGGGGGGTCGGAGACCTACGTGAAAAACAAGGTTCTCGCATGTGAGGCGTGCGGCTTCAAAAGCACTCTGATACGCTATGAGGCGGACATCAAGGAGGAAGAACTGCTTGCGTGCGTAGAGAGGCTCAACAACGACAGCGACGTGGACGGTTTCATCGTACAGCTTCCACTTCCCCCGCACATAGACGAACAAAAGGTGATAGAGGCCATAGACTACCGAAAGGACGTGGACGGTTTCCATCCCGTCAACGTTGGACGAATGGCGATAGGACTCCCCTGTTTCATCTCTGCCACCCCACTCGGCATAATCACCCTGCTGAAACGCTACGGCATCCCCACATCCGGAAAGAAATGCGTGGTGCTGGGACGCAGCAACATAGTAGGCAAACCCATGGCGCAACTGATGATGCAGAAGCAATACGGAGACAGCACAGTCACCGTGTGCCACAGCCGCAGCCAGAACCTGAAAGAGGAATGTAGGCAGGCGGACATCATAATAGCAGCCATAGGCAAACCCATGTTCGTGACGGCCGACATGGTAAAGCCCGGAGCCGCCGTCATAGACGTGGGCACCACACGTGTGCCGGACAGCACACGCAAAAGCGGATTCCGCCTGTGTGGCGACGTGGATTTCGACAATGTGTCGCCGCTGTGTTCATACATTACGCCGGTACCCGGCGGAGTGGGGCCTATGACCATCTGCATGCTTATGCAAAACACGCTGTTGGCAGCAAAAAAGACAGTTTATGCCTGATGGCTTACAAAAAAAAGTGCAAAACGTTTTGCCAATTCGGAATTAAGCTGTAACTTTGCACACGCAAACGGAGGGGAGGCGCAAGCGACACCCTTTGGATGGGATTTAGATGGTGACTATAGTTCAGTTGGTTAGAGCGTCAGATTGTGGTTCTGAATGTCGTGGGTTCGAGTC
>CAVHCL010000085.1:0-26986 GCA_963634425.1 Bacteroidaceae bacterium | reverse complement strand
CGCAGATAAAAACGGTGTTAATGTTTATTTTACTTCATCACGGCTGGTTGAATGGTGTTGGCGCGCTCTCGTTTCCGCATCTGTCTACGGCAGTGACACAGAAATGAAGTTCCAACAGCGTGGCGGTAAGCAGGTTGTAGCTGTATGAAGTGTCGGGAGTGACGCATATCAGGTTCTTGGGGTCTGAGGTGTCCACAGGCAATGTCTTGCTGCAGTATACAGCATAGGTGCACCCCCCGTCGCCGGTTTCTTGCGCTGTCCATTTCACGTTGTGTGTCATTCCGTCGGTGCGTTTGCTTTCCGTTATCTTCGGCGGCGCCGGCGGAATGCTGTCGCGCCATGTCATGGGAGGCACAAGGGCAGGGTAGGGGTAGTACGACTTGTGCAGGTAGTCCATGATGCCCTTGTGGTTGTCTGTGAGAAACTCGCTGCGGAAATACGCTTGTCCCTGCAGTCCGCGCTGGCGGATGAAGCACAGTTCCCTCTGTATGATTTCCCAGTCCCAGTCTCCCTCTTTCGGACTGAGGAAGTATATGCCGAGACCCGGTGCCACCGTGCGTCCGTACGACTCCTCCTGCCAATTGGCGGCAAAGGGGAAGAAGTGGTCGCCGCGGAAATACATCATGGGGAAGAGCATGTCCATGATGCCGTCCTTGAGCCATTTCTGAGGGTCTTGGTATACTGCGGTATATGCGTCCCATCCGTATGCGGAAAAGCGTTTCAGGTCGCTGTACTTTCCCACAGGCGCACAACTCATGCGTATCCACGGCTTTATGGCCTTCACCGTTTTGTAAGCCATGGAGGCTATGCGTGTGATGTTGTCCCTGCGCCATTCGTCCTTAGGCCGTTTGTTGCCGTACTTCCTGTATGTGGCGTTGTCGGGGAACGGTTCTTTGAATTCCGGGTATCTTATATAGTCGAAGTGTATGCCGTCCACATCGTAGTTGGTGGCTATTTCGGCGCAGATGGCCGACACATATTCGGCTGTGCCCGGCAGTCCGGGGTCGAGGTAGTATGTGTCCAGCAGTTTCTTCATCAGCGAGGGGTGGGTGTGCAGCAGCCCTTTCTTTCCCATCTTCTTGGCCACGTTTATCTTGAAGCAGGGGACGGTCACCACCCATGCGTGCAACTGCATGCCACGTTTGTGCGCCTCGTCTATGGCAAAGGCCAAGGGGTCATATCCTGGGGATCGGTCGAACTGCCCTGTGAGAGCCGCGTCCCACGGTTCTATCTTGCTCGGGTAGATGACGCTGCCCCTGACGCGTGTCTGCAGTATCACGGTGTTGATGCCGCAGGTTTTCAATTTGTCCAGCGTCTGTGTCAGTTCCGTTTTCTGCTTTTCCCTTGAAGCAGCGTCGGTGACTTGGGTCTTGGGCCAGTCCAGCCCCCACAGCGTGGTGAGCCAGACAGCTCTCACCTCATGTTTGGGCGACGGTTCGGAAGGGAGGAACAACTCTTGCGCTCTGCAATTGCAGATGTGTGCGGCAAGGGATAGAAAGAGACTTATGCTGGCGAGCTTTATATTTTCCATATCGCAAAGGTAACGTTTTTTGTTTATTTTATGTAATTTTGTGGGCGAATACATAAAAAACAAGTCATGATAAGTTTTATTTCAGCACTGGTGTGCCTCGTTGTGGGATATTTTTTGTACGGTACATTTGTGGAAAAGGTCTTCGGTGTGCAACCGGAGAGGAAAACTCCCTGTTATACCAACACTAATGCGTCGGACTATATACCTATGCCGACATGGAAAGTGTACACGGTGCAGTTTCTCAACATAGCCGGCACGGGGCCCATCTTCGGTGCCCTGATGGGTGTGCTGTACGGTCCTGCCGCTTTTCTGTGGATAGTCTTCGGCTGTCTTTTAGGCGGCGCCATGCACGACTATATGTCCGGTATGATAAGCATCCGGCGCAACGGCGCTTCGTTGCCCGAGATAATAGGTGACGAACTGGGGGGAGGCTGCCGTCTGGTGATGCGCATAGTCACTCTGGTGCTCATGTTGTGTGTGGGAGCCTCGTTCGTGATGATACCTGCCGACCTGATGGAGCAACTCACAGCGCAGGTATGCGGCATAGGCGGCACTTCCATGGTATGGACGGTGCTGATATTCATCTTCTATATGGCGGTCACCGTACTCAGCATAGACAAGATTGTGGGTAATGTCTACCCCGTATTCGGAGTGGCGTTGCTGCTGATGGCGTTGCTGGTGTGTGCGGGTATATTCGTCAACGACGGTTCCATACCAAGCATTGCAGACTCCTTCTCCGACCATTATCCGGTGTCGGGCACTCCTCTGTATCCGGCGTTGTTCGTCACTATAGCCTGTGGCGCCGTAAGCGGCTTCCATGCCACGCAGAGTCCCATGATGGCACGTTGCATTAAGAACGAGAAGAACGGACGCTTGTGTTTCTACGGTGCCATGGTGACAGAGGGAGTGGTGGCACTGGTGTGGGCGGCTGCGGCGGTGAAGTTTGCAGATGCGTACGATGTCAGCGGTATTGCCTTGGCCGAAGGTTTCGATGCCGACCTCAATACAGTGTACGGCAAACTGTACTGCATAATGACCAACGGCGGCAACGCCAAGATGAATCCAGCTTTGCTGGTGAATATTCTGTGTAACGACTGGCTCGGTACTGCGGGTCTCGTGCTTGCAGTGCTCGGCATAGTGGCGGCCCCGTTGAGTACGGGCGGCTCGGCATTCAGGTGCGCCAGACTGATGTGTGCCGACTTTTCCAAGGTGGGGCAAGACTCCGTGGTGAGCAGGGTGCTGTTGTCTCTGCCACTTTTCCTTGTGGCCATAGTCATGCTCAATGTGTCCAGCTTCAAGGTGCTGTGGCTTTACGTGAGCTGGCTCAACCAGGTACTTGCCACGTTCACCTTTTTCAGCATAGCGCATTACCTCAGACACCGTACCGACGGCACAGGCATCATGCCAAAATGGGGATGGGTGATATCTTTCGTTCCTGCCGTGTTCATGCTCAGCGTCAGCTGTGCGTTCATCCTCATTGACGAGGCTAACGGTTTTGGCTTGCCGGAGTCTTTGGGCATGCGGATAACGGCTGTGGTGACAGTGGCGTTCACTGCCCTGTACCTATGGCACGACAACAAGAGGTAAACATTGCTAAGCGAACGGAAAAAGCATTACCTGCGGACAGAACCACAGGTAATGCTTTTCTTTATTGTTATCGTGCCGCACGTACGTGCGTCGGGCTTCGTGTCAGAAATAGAAACCGAAGCCTACCTTCAGGCCTATGGTGCTGAAGTCGGAATAGTTGTTGAAGCAGATGTCGTAATAGACGGCAGGCTCTATGCTCAAGAATTTGTTGATGTAGAAGCAGTAACCTACTTCAGGTGTCAGGAATATGTTGTTAGCCACCTCGTCCGGACCTATGTGCTGATATTTCAGACCCAGATTGAGGTACAGTCCGTTTTGCAGTATGTAGTACCTGCCGGCAGCGCCCAAGGTGAAGGCGTTGTAACTTTCCCTGTGGTTCCAGTCAAGCTGTCCCAGCACCATCCATCCGTCCTGTACGAAGTAACCTGCTGTACCCTGTATGCCAAGTGTGAACTTGGAGTGCTTGTTGTAACTCATGTTAAGTCCTGTGAAGGAGACATTGCCATACTTGGTGTCTTTCTCAAACTGTGCGAAGGCACTTGCGGAAACAACCGCTAAAAGCAGTGCAAGAAGCGTTTTTTTCATAACCGTTTGTTTAATTTAAATTAGGATTATCCACCACGAAGATACGACTTTCCGTTCGTCCTGCCAAATGCTTTACTCAAAATTCTTCTTTATTCCAGACGGGACGTTTCCGTACCTTGTATTATCAGGTCATGTCGCACACGTGCGCGGTTTCTGAATTGAGCACCTTGGCCAAATACAGGCCTGTATAGCTCTCGCGGCATTTGCTCACCTCTTCGGGTGTGCCGCACGCCACTATGTTTCCGCCGGCCTCTCCGCCTTCGGGACCGAGGTCTATCACATGATCGGCACACTTTATCATCTCTATGTTGTGTTCTATGACGATGATGGTGTGCCCTCTGTCCAAGAGGGAAGAGAACGATGCCAAGAGTTTCCTGATGTCGTGGAAATGAAGTCCGGTGGTTGGCTCGTCAAAGACGAATACCGTGGGCTGGGTCTTCTCCATGCCCAAGTAGTATGCCAGTTTCACACGTTGGTTCTCGCCGCCAGACAGGGTGGATGACGACTGCCCCAGTCTGATGTAGCCAAGTCCGACATCCTGCAAAGACTTCAGCAGTGAGGCTATCTTGTGCTGGTTGTGCCCGCCGAAGAAATCTATGGCTTGGTTGACAGTCATGTTGAGAACATCGTTGACGTTCTGTCCTTCAAACTTCACGTCCAGCACGTCTTGCTTGAAGCGTTGGCCGTGGCAGCTCTCACATTCCAACACGAGGTCGGCCATGAACTGCATCTCCACCGTCACAGTGCCTTCGCCTTTACATTCCTCGCACCGTCCGCCGTCGGTGTTGAAACTGAAATACGCAGGAGTGAACCCCATTTGTTTGGCAAGCGGCTGCATGGCGAAGAGCCTTCTTATCTCGTCCCACGCCTTGACGTAAGTGACCGGATTGGAACGGGTGCTTTTGCCTATGGGGTTCTGGTCTATGAATTCGATGGCCTTAACCATGTCAACGTCGCCGTCCAACGACAGGAACTCGCCTGGGAGGTCTGCCGCTTCGTCGAGTCTCCTCTTTAAGGCATTGTAGAGTATATCGCGCACCAGGCTGCTCTTGCCGCTACCCGAGACACCGGTGACACAAGTCATCACGTTGAGGGGGAAACGTACATCCACCCCTTTCAGGTTATTGGCGCGCGCACCTCTTACCTCTATGTAGTTTTGCCATGGGCGGTGTACTCCGCTTGTCTCTATGCATTCCTTGCCCGAGAGGAACTCGAGTGTGTGCGACACACAGGTGGAGGCTTCTGCGAAGTCTCCTTTTTGTGGCGGCACACCTTGCCACACTACTTCTCCGCCCTGCCGTCCGGCTTCCGGACCTATGTCTATTATCCAGTCGGCAGCACGCATTATCTCCTCGTCGTGTTCCACCACCACCACAGTGTTGCCAAGGTCGCGCAACTGCCTGAGCACCTTTATAAGGCGGTCTGTGTCCCTGCTGTGCAGTCCTATGCTCGGTTCGTCCAATATGTAGAGACTGCCCACCAGGCTGCTGCCGAGGGATGTGGCGAGATTGATGCGTTGGCTCTCTCCGCCGGAGAGGCTGTTGCAGAGTCTGTTCATGGTGAGGTATCCCAGTCCCACATCCAACAGGAACTGCAGTCTGTTGCGTATCTCCGTAAGGATGCGGCGTGCTATCTTGTTGTCGTGTTTGGACAGGGATGCCGGCAAGGAGTCCATCCACGGTTTCAGGGCGGTGACAGGCATTTCCGTCAGTTCTGCGATGTTCTTGTCCGCCACACGTACGTAACGGGCTTCCTTTCTCAGTCTGGCGCCGTGGCAGACAGGGCACACCGTCTTGCCTTTGTACCGGGCAAGCATCACACGGTTTTGTATCTTGTACTGTCCTTGTTTCAGGAAATCGAAAAACGCGTCTATGCTGATGAGTCCCCACTCGCGTTCCTCGGGAGTGGGTGTCCAGCCGGACGGCACGGACACACTGCGCCCGCCCAGCTCCTCGGTTTTGGTCTCCGACACCCCGTCCTGTGTGGGTATGCCGTGCCAGAGCCAGTCCTTCTCTTCTGGCGACAACTTGAAGTAAGGCTTGAAGACAGGAAAACCGCGTTCCGAGTTGAAACGTATGAACCATTCCTTCCATTCGCTCATCTTCTCTCCCCTCCAACACACCACGGCTCCTTCGTACAGGCTCAAGGATGTGTTGGGCACCACCAGATGCTCGTCTATCCCCATCACTTTGCCGAAGCCTTCACATTCGGGGCATGCTCCTATGGGGGAGTTGAAAGAGAACAGGTTGTCGGAGGGTTTCTCAAATTTGATGCCGTCCGCCTCGAAACGTGTGCTGAAGTGACGGCGCGTGTTGTCGGGCAGGAATTGCAGTGTCAGTTCGCCGTTCCCCTCATAGAATGCCGTTTCTGCCGAATCTGTGAGCCTTGCCACCACGTCCTTTGCGTCGCTCACGCTCAGCCTGTCCACTATCAGGTATATGTCGTCGCCGTTTTTCTTTTCGTATTCTGATATGCGTACCACTTCACCGTTGACCAATATGCGCGCAAACCCTTGCTGCTCCAGCACTTCCACATTGGAGCGCGGACGACACATCACCATCATTCTGGTGCCTGAGGGGTATGAGAGCGCACAGCGTGTCACGTCTTCCGTGGTGTGGCTTTTCACCTCCTCTCCGCTGACAGGACTGAAAGTGCGCCCTATCCTTGCGTACAGCAGCCTCATGTATTCATATATCTCGGTGGCGGTGCCCACTGTGCTTCTGGGGTTGCGGCTCGTCACTTTCTGCTTGATGGCTATCGCGGGCGGTATGCCTTTTATGTAGTCGCATTCCGGCTTGTTCATCCTGCCCAGAAACTGTCTGGCGTATGCGCTCAGGCTCTCCACATAGCGACGCTGTCCCTCGGCGTAGAGCGTGTCGAAAGCGAGACTGCTCTTGCCGCTGCCGCTAAGCCCGGTGATGACAACCAGCTTGCCGCGCGGTATCTCCACGTCAATGTTCTTGAGGTTGTTGACCCGTGCGCCCTTTATGCAGATGCAGTCTTCCGATTTTGGCGTTTTTTCCGGTTTTCCAAGTTCCATAAGTCACACTGTTATCTCTCCGGCGATGCTGGTCTTTATCATCTGCCGGAGGTCGTCTATGGGTAGCTTGTGCCCGAGCAGAAACATCAGTTTGGTGATGGCGCATTCCGGTGTGCTGTCGTACCCCGACACCACACCGCTTTGCATAAGCGGAATACTTGTCTCGTACAGGCCCATGTGTACGCTTCCCGCCTGGCATTGTGTGATGTTCTCCATCAGTATGCCCCTGTTGCGCGCATCCTTGAGTTCCTGCATAAGCCATTCCGTCTGAGGGGCGTTGCCAGCCCCGTATGTGCGCAGTACCACGGCTTTCAGTCCCGGTATGTTGAGGACAGAGTGCACAAGGTTTTGCTGTATGCCCGGGAAGAGAGTCAGCACCACCACGTTGGGATCCATAAGGAAGTGGGGCTTGAAAGGACGCGACGTGTCGGGACGGCGTATGGCAAGCTCGTTGTAGGTGATGGTGATGCCGGCGGTGGCAAGCTCGGGGTAGTTGAACGAACGGAAGGCGTTGAACTTCTCAGCGTTTATCTTGGTGGTGCGGTTGCCCCTCAGCAGTTTCTCCTTGAAGTACACGCACACCTCAGGCACCATGGGTGTGCCGTCTTCCCTCTTGGCTGCCGCTATCTCTATGGCGGTTATAAGGTTTTCCTTGCCGTCGGTACGCAGTGTGCCTATGGGCAGCTGCGAGCCTGTGAGTATCACGGGCTTGCCGAGGTTCTCCAACATGAAGCTCAGAGCCGATGCCGTGTATGCCATGGTGTCTGTCCCGTGCAGTATCACGAAACCGTCGAAGAAGTCGTAGTTGGTGCTTATTATCTTCACCAGCCATGACCAGTGTTCGGGCTGCATGTCGCTGGAGTCTATGGGAGGGTTGAATGTGAATGTGCCGATGCTGTAGTCGAAACGGCGCAGTTCGGGAACTTCGTCAAGCAGAAGGTTGAAATTGAAATTCTCCAAAGCTCCCGTCTCGGGATTCTCTCTCATTCCTATCGTTCCCCCTGTATAAATGAGCAGAATGCCGGGTCTGTGTACCTTTATCAAAGCCATTACGATAGTCCGTCTCCAATTTTTCTGCAAAATTATAAAAAATGTTGGAATGGGAGGAGGGGCGGATAAAGTTTTTTTTGTACATTTGTAACATTATGAGAACCAAAATTCTATTTGTGCTGCTCGCTGTGGCAGTCTCAATGATGGCTCAAAATCCCAAGAGGGAGTTCAGAGGAGCATGGATACAGAGTGTGAACGGACAGTTCCAGGGTATGACGCGCGACCGTATGCAACAGGTATTGGCCAGCCAGCTCGACGACCTTCAGAAAGACGGCATCAACGCCATTTTCTTTCAGGTGAGGTGTGAGGGGGATGCCCTTTACCCCAGCGACTTGGAGCCTTGGAGCAGATACCTCACAGGGCAGCAAGGCACACCGCCTTCGCCTTATTGGGACCCTCTCAAGTGGATGGTGGACCAGTGTCATGCAAGGCAAATGGAGCTGCACGCGTGGATAAATCCGTTCAGGGCGAAGACCAAAACCACCGCGGTTATGGCCAACACGCACGAATATTTCCGCCGTCCCAATCATTTCTTCAACTATGACGGACTTATGCTTTTTGACCCGGGCTTCCCCGAGAACCGCGACTTCATCTGCAAGGTGGCCTGCGACATAGTGCGGCGCTACGATGTGGACGGCATACATATAGACGACTACTTCTACCCTTATCCGCAGGCGGGGGCTTCCGTTCCCGACGACGCGTCGTACACCATGTACGGAGGGGGAATGAACCGTGACGACTGGCGCAGGCAGAACGTCAACATGTTCATAGCACAAATGTCACAACAGATAAGGGAAGTTAAGCCGTGGGTGAAGTTCGGTGTCTCTCCCTTCGGAATATACCGCAACCAGAGGACTGACCCGGACGGAAGCGCCACCACAGGCCTGCAGAACTATGACGACCTTTATGCCGACGTGCTGGAATGGGTGCGCTGCGAATGGGTGGACTACAACATACCCCAGCTATACTGGGAGATAGGCCACAAGGCCGCCGACTACGAGACTCTTATAAAATGGTGGAGCAATCATGCGGGCAAGCGTCCTCTCTACATAGGACAGGATGTGATGCGGACGGTGAGGTCTGCCGACCCCGAGAACACCTCCATCCATCAGATGCACCGCAAGTACGAGTTGCAAAGGACTTTGCCGGGCATATATGGCAGTTGCCAGTGGTATGCGGCTGCTGTGTGCGAGAATCCGGGTAACTACCAGACCGTGCTCCGCAGCCAGTACCACTCCACGCCAGCCCTGCAGCCGCTGATGCCATGGATAGACGCCAAGGCTCCCAAGAAACCGCGCAAGGTGGCGGTAGTATGGACTACGGACGGTCCCATACTCTTCTGGACTGAGCCTAAGGCGAAGACGGTGATGGACAAGGCGCATAAGTATGTGGTATACCGTTTCCTCAAGGGAGAGAAGAGGGATCTTGACGACCCCTCCCATATCCTCTGTATCACGGAAAACACTTCGTTGCCTTTGGAATACAAGGGTGGGCAAGTGCCGTATGTGTATGTGGTGACGGCTTTGGACAGACTGCAGAACGAGTCGAAAGGTGTCAAGAAGAATGTCAAATTGTAAATTGTAAGAAATGGCACTAAGGAAAACCGCACTGTGGACAACTGCGCTGGCTGTGGCTGCCGTGGCTTGCCAACAACCGAGGGAATCAAAGGAAAGTGTCGTGGAGTCCGTGGCAGAAACAGAGGAGGTCGCCCCTGTAAGAATGCCGGACTATGACTATGCCGGCTCTGTGCAAATGGGACCGCAGAAACTGGTGTACTCGTTGCACAGGGGGGCCTCCGACTTGTTGGGCATAGTTGTGGATGAGACAGGCTGCAGCTACGTGGACAACTTCTATGTGTTGTCAGTGGCATGCGACGGGCATACCTTGTTCGAGAAACGTTTCACAAAAGAGGACTTCGCGTCTTGTCTGGAGGACGGATTCAAGACTTACGGCATTTTCGACGGTTTCCGCTTCATAGAAGCCAAGAACGGGAAATTAGTTTTCGGAGCTTGTGTCAGTTATCCCGAGAGTGACATGCTCTCGCCGTTTATCGTGACGGTAGATGTCGCTTCCGGCACTTTCACCATAGACAAGGACAACGTTTTGGATGTGGAAGACGTGAATGCCGACGACGAATGGTAGGGCATTGCCTACTATTTGTCCCACGCCTCCGCAAGAGCTGCCATGTTCGGGTATATGATGTCCGCCCCAGAGTCTTTGAGAATCTTGTCGGGTAGCGGTCCCGTGTTGACGGCTATGGTGAATATTCCAGCCGAGTGTGCCGACTGCACCCCCAAGGGCGCGTTTTCCACCACTACGGCTTCCTCTGCCCCGACGTTGGCTTTTTGCAGCCCCATGAGGTATGGTTCGGGATGAGGCTTGCCGTGTTTGACATCAGAGCCCGTTACCATCAGCCCCGGGGAGAACATCCCGGGGTAGTGTGTTTCAAGGCGTTCCAACAGTGAGGCTTGTGCGCTGCCAGTGACAAGGACTATGCGCAGACCTTCCGCCTTCACCTTCCGCAGCAGTTCCAAAGCTCCCGGCATGGGTTGCGCCTCGGGACAGGTGTTGAAGATATCTGTCTTCACTTTGTAGATAGTTTCCTTTTCTTCGTCTGTGGCATCGCGTCCCCAAAAACGTTGTGCCACCACGTTTACGGTGCCGCTGCCTGTGCGCCCTTCGTGCAGGTATGCTTCCGTTGGTGTCATGGAGAGTCCGAATTGGGTCATCGCCTTGCTCCATGCCAATGCATGATTGGGCATACTGTCAAAGAGTACGCCGTCCATGTCGAATAAAACCGCCTTGCAATTTAATCTCATCAAGTTGTAGTTATGGTTAAGAGGGTCTCCATACTGTATAGTACACAGACAGTACAGACTCCCCCTTCTACTCTTGCACTATAGAAGGGGGAGCCTGATGTGATAATTTACTTCAGTCTTTGCTGGATGGCTTCAGTCTCTTTCTCGTAGCCTGGCTTGCCGAGGAGCGCAAACATGTTCTTCTTGTATGCCTCCACTCCCGGTTGGTTGAACGGGTTGACACCCAGAACAAGACCGCTGATGCCGCAAGCCTTCTCGAAGAAGTAGATGAGTTGGCCAAGGTTATACTCGTCGAGGCGGGGCACGATGATGCGCATATTGGGCACTCCGCCGTCAACGTGAGCCAATTGGGTTCCCAGTTCCGCCATTTTGTTCACTTCGTCCACACGCTTGCCGGCAAGGAAGTTGAGCCCGTCAAGGTTCTCGTCGTCGTGCGGGAAAAACAGCTTGTGTTCGGGTTGCTCTATGCTCACCACAGTCTCGAAGATGGTGCGTTCGCCTTCTTGTATCCACTGCCCCATGGAGTGCAGGTCCGTGCTGAAGTCCACGGCAGCAGGGAAGATGCCCTTGAGGTCTTTGCCTTCCGACTCTCCGTAAAGCTGTTTCCACCATTCGTTCATGAAGTGCAGCTTGGGTTGGAAATTCACGAGGATTTCTATCTTCTTGCCTTCCTGGTAGAGAGCGTTGCGTACGGCTGCATATTGTGCGCAGATGTTGTCAGCAAACGGTGTGTCCACCGCGGTGGCATCTTCCATGTCGGCTGCGCCTTTGACGAGTTTGGCTATGTCAAATCCCGCCACGGCTATGGGAAGGAGTCCTACCGGGGTGAGCACGCTGAAGCGTCCGCCCACGTTGTCGGGAATGACGAACGAGGTGTATCCCTCCTTGTCGGCAGTGGTGCGTGCGGCGCCTTTCTTGGCATCCGTCACTGCCACTATCACTTTCTGTGCCATTGCCTTGCCGCGCTGTTCCTCGCATTGCTTCTTGAGCAGGCGGAATGCCAGGGCAGTCTCTGTGGTGGTGCCGCTCTTGGATATGTTGATGACGCCGAACTTTTTGCCTTTCAAGTACTCAGTGAGCTCGTACAGATAGTCCTCGCCGATGTTGTTGCCTGCAAAGAGGATGGTGGGGTTCTCGCCGTTGTTGGTGAGCCATTGGAAACTGTTGCCGAGCGCTTCTATAACCGCTCTCGCTCCCAAATAAGAGCCGCCGATGCCTGCCACTACCACAGTGTCGCAGTTGGAACGCAGTGTCTCGGCGCATTCCTGCAGGGTGGTCATGAACTCGGCAGTGACGCCGGACGGCAAATGCAGCCATCCGAGGAAGTCGCTGCCGGCGCACGTGCCGTTTTCCAATGATTTTTGAGCCTCTGCCACTTTGCCCTCGAAAGCGGCCACTTTGTCGGCACTGACAAGTGCCTTGGAAATGTCTAACTTAATCATGATGTTTGTGTCTTTATAATATTAATGTCTGTCTCTGTCGTTTTTTTTATCTGAACGCGTCGCTGAGCAACTTTATCTCTATGCTCGGGCTTATGCGCTCGTACAGGATGTTGTACACTGCGTCCAGGATGGGCATGTTGACATGCAGGTGGCGGTTGATGTCCTTCATGCACTTGGTGCCGAAGTATCCTTCCGCTATCATTTCCATCTCCAACTGCGCCGACTTCACGCTATAGCCTTGCCCTATCATAGTGCCGAAGACACGGTTCCGGCTGAAGTTGCTGTATCCGGTGACGAGCAGGTCTCCTGTGTACACAGAGTCCGTGATGCTCCGCGGTATGGGGTACACGGTGTTGAGGAAACGTTCCATTTCCTGTATGGCGTTGCTCACGAGCACAGCCTGGAAGTTGTCCCCGTATTTCTGTCCGTGGCAGATGCCGGCCGCTATGGCGTACACGTTCTTCAGCACACTGGCGTACTCTATGCCTATCACGTCGTCGCTCGTCTTGGTCTTCACGTAGTCGCTGGCGAGGACGGAGGCGAATGCCGCTGCCTTTTCCCTGTCGGCGCAGCCCACGGTGAGGTAAGTGAGACGGTTGAGGGCGACTTCTTCGGCATGCGAAGGTCCTCCCAATACGGCCAGGCTGTCTTCGGGGACGTTGTATATCTGGTTGAAGTAGTCCGAACAGATGAGGTTGTCGTCGGGCACAATGCCCTTGATGGCTGTGATGACGAACTTGTTGCGCAGCCTTATGTGCAACTTCTTGAGGTGTCCTTTCAGATAGGGTGAAGGCGTGACGAAGATGAGTATGTCGCACGCTTCCACCACATCGTTGATGTCGCTGCTGAAGTGTATGCGGTTCACGTCAAACTGTACGCTGGTAAGGTAGGCCGGGTTGTGTCCCAGTCTGCGGAAGTCCTCTATGCGGTCGTCTCTTCTGAGATACCACCAGATTTCCCCGCCCTTTTCCGTCAGCATCTTTGCTATGGCAGTGGCCCAGCTTCCCCCTCCGAGGACTGCTATGTTACCTGTCATGGTGTGTCTGTTGTGTGAAACCTATGCCGTCCACTGCGCTATGGCATCCTGACTGGGCTTTTCTATCTGTAGTTTGTACTTCTTCACTATCTCTATTATCTGCTGCTGTATCTTGGCTGGAGCCACGCCCTGCAGGGTGCTTACCTGGTTGTACCCGGCCTTGCGCAGTACGGGTATTATCTCTGCGGGCACGCCTTTGGCAGCAAAGGCTTCGTCTTTGTCGCGCGGCGCCTTCACCTCGGGTTTCATTTGCGGGAAGAAGAGCACTTCCTGGATGAAGGGCTTCCCTGTCAGAAGCATGGCCAAGCGGTCTATGCCTATGCCTATGCCGCTGGTGGGGGGCATGCCGTATTGCAGCGCGCGCAGGAAGTCGTAGTCTATGACCATGGCCTCGTCGTCGCCCTTGTCGGCAAGTTTCATCTGTTCCACGAAACGCTCTTCCTGGTCGATGGGGTCGTTGAGCTCGGAATAGGCGTTGGCAAGCTCCTTGCCGTTCACCATCAGTTCGAAACGCTCTGTGAGTCCGGGCTTGGAACGGTGTCTCTTGGTGAGGGGAGACATCTCTATGGGGTAGTCCGTGATAAAGGTTGGCTGTATGAACGTCCCCTCGCAAGTCTCGCCGAATATCTCGTCTATGAGCTTGCCCTTGCCCATGGTGTCGTCCACTTCCACGCCGCACTTCTTTGCCACCTCTCTCATCTCCTGTTCGGACATTCCGTAGAGGTCGTAGCCCGTTTTCTCCTTGATGGCGTCCAGTATGGGCAGACGGCGGAAAGGCGCCTTGAACGAGATTGTCTTGCCGTCGATGACGGTCTCAGGTTTGCCGTTGACGGCAGTGCATATCTCTTCCAACAGACGCTCGGTGAACGACATCATCCAGTTGTAGTCCTTGTAGCTGACGTACAGTTCCATGCAGGTGAACTCCGGGTTGTGGTTCTTGTCCATACCTTCGTTGCGGAAGTTCTTGCCTATCTCGTACACTCCCTCGAAGCCGCCCACGATGAGACGCTTGAGGTACAGCTCCGTGGCGATGCGCATGTACATGGGCGTGTTGAGCGCGTTGTAGTGGGTGACGAACGGACGCGCGCTGGCGCCGCCAGCGATGGCTTGCAGGGTGGGAGTCTCCACTTCGGTGTACCCATGGCGGTCAAAGAAGGCGCGCATGGTGCGCAGTATGGTGCTGCGTTTGAGGAAGGTGTCTTTCACGCCGTCGTTGACTATGAGGTCCACGTAGCGTTGGCGGTAGCGCAGTTCGGGGTTGTCGAAGGAGTCGTACGTCTGTCCGTCCTTCTCTTTTACTATAGGCAGAGGCTTGAGGCTCTTTGCCAAGACGGTGAGCGACTTGCAGTGTACGCTTATCTCGCCTGTCTGTGTGCGGAACACAAAGCCCTTCACACCCACGAAGTCTCCGAGGTCCAGGCATTTCTTGAACACAGTGTTGTACATGACGGTGTCGTCTGCGCCCGCCGAGATGTCGTCGCGGGTGATGTACACTTGGATGCGCCCCTTGGAATCTTGGATTTCCGCAAAGGCCGCCTTGCCCATCACACGCTTGCTCATGATGCGTCCGGCTATGCACACGTTCCTGCTGTTCCCGGCGGTAGCCTTGACGCGCGGACGCTGCCCGTTCTCGTCAGGCTCTGCGTTCGTGTCCTCGGGAAGATCGGTAAAGGACTCTTTTATCTCTGTGGAAAACGTGTCTGTGGGGAATTCTGCGGCGGGGTACGGGTCTATGCCCAAGTCGCGCAGTTGTTGCAGGTTGTTGCGGCGGATTATCTCCTGCTCGCTAAGTTCCAGTATGTTCATATATGTAAGATTTACCCTTGTATATATACGATTATATGGTATATGTGTCTGCAAAGTTACGAAATATTTTCTTAAAGTGCGGTATTAGTTCAGGTAAAACTTTGGAGGGGACGGTTTTATTGCTTAACTTTGCCGTCAATCTTACATGGCATTCTGACAAGGAAAATATGAAGTATGACTTTTGCGTTAATGGCTCTGCGTGCGGCGACGTTTTGGTGAGGCTTGACGGCCGTGCAAGACGGTTTGTCTTTCGTTGTGTGGACGGGAAACTGTTTTGTACCAGTCCGGTGAGGTTCAACGAGACCGCTTTTCTGATGGCGGTGGAGAGGTTGCGCCCTAAGTTGGAGAGGATGATGGAACGCAGTGCCGAGCGCAATGTGGGGGAGGGTTTTGCTCCACACACCCGCATTGACACGGAATACATACATTTCAGAATGGAGGAGAGTGACGTGAAAGTCCCCAAGGCGGAATGGAAGATAGGCGAGATGGTGTGCAGATACCCTGAAGAGCAGGACCTGAACGACGGGCGTTTCCGGAAATGGCTGGAGTCCGTGCTGGAAAAATGGCTGTGCTGCAATGCCGAAGCCGTATTGCCCGAAAGGCTAAGAAAGATGGCGGACGCAAGGGGACTGAAATACAACGAACTGAAGATAACGAGGGCAAAAAGCAGATGGGGCAGTTGCAACACAAGGAAAAATATCTGTCTGAGCGGTTACCTGATGGTTTTGCCCACGCAGTTGCAGGACTATGTCATGCAGCACGAACTCACCCATTTGCTGGAAATGAACCACGGGCCGCGTTTCCGGGCAATACTCGATGAGGCTGTTGGCGGGATGAGCGCCAAGTACTGCGAGGACTTGAAACATTTCAGGCCGTCGGTGTTTTGAGGCGGGGCAGTCTTTCGGGTTTTTTGTCGTGAATATGGTTTTGCCAAGGCGTGTGACACTCTTTTCCGTTATTGCTGCTGTTGCCGTTTTTTGCTGCGGCAATGGCGCTGTAGCCCAGCGTGTCATGTGGTGGAACCTGGAAAACCTCTTCGATGTCAGGCACGATACGCTGAAACAGGATTTGGACTTTACGCCCGAGGGCTCGTACCATTGGACTCCCGGACGCTATTGGCGCAAGCTGGACAACGTGGCGAAGGTGGTGGCAGCGGTGGCTGAGGACAAAGGGTGGCCGATGATGATAGGCGTGTGTGAAGTGGAGAACGACACGGTGCTCCGCGACCTCACGGCGCGCTGTCCGCTGCGTGTCGCAGGGTATGGATATGTGCATCACGAGGGGCCGGACGTGCGCGGCATAGACGTGGCGTTGCTCTACCTGCCCAAGATGTTCGAGGTGGCAAGGCATTGTGCCATAAGAGTGCCGTCGGCCGCCCATGGTCTGCGTCCCACCAGGGACATTCTTCACGTGGAGGGCAGACGGCTGCCGTCGGGCGACAGCCTGCATGTGTTTGTGGTTCATTTTCCCAGCCGGGCAGGTGGGCACAGGGCTTCCTCGGAGAACAGGGCATTGGCCATGGAGACCTTGTGCAACGCCCTGGATTCTGTAAGGGGAAAGGATGTGCTGCTGATGGGCGACTTCAACGCCGAGCCCGGCGACCCCGTCTTTGTTCCTCTTTTACAGCGGATGGCCTCGTTGGTGCCGCAGGACAGAAAGTCGCTCCGCAGTCCGGAAGGGACGTACTGCTACCAAGGCGTGTGGGGATATATAGACCACATCTTTGCCAGTGAGTCTTTGCTTGGCAAGGAGTCAGGACGACGGCAGGCTTGGCGGGCGGAGGTGGCCAAGTATCCGTTCTTGTTGACAGATAACGGCATACCGCTGCGGACGTTCAGAGGTCCTTCATACCAAGGAGGGTATTCCGACCATCTGCCCCTCTATGTGGACTTCAGAAAATAGCGGACTGGGCTCTGTGTCTCAGCCAAGCGTCGAGGATGGTGATAGCCGCCATGGCTTCCACCACAGGCACGGCTCTCGGGAGTACACACGGGTCGTGCCGGCCTTGTACGGTCAGCGTGGTGGCTTTCCCGTCCGCAGTCACCGTGTCTTGTTTCATCAGCAAGGTGGCCACAGGCTTGAACGCCACACGGAAGTATATGTCTTCTCCGTTGGAGATGCCCCCCTGTATGCCTCCGCTGCGGTTGGTGCTCATGCGTATGCCTCCGGCGCCGTCGGGGATGGGGATGTCGTTTTGGAGGCTGCCTCTTCCGCTTGCGCTGGCGAAACCTTGCCCATATTCAAAGCCTTTTGCCGCATTGATGCTTAGCATGGCGTGCGCGAGCATGGCGTGCAGTTTGTCGAACGCCGGCTCTCCCAGTCCTGCGGGGCATCCTTTCACTACGCATACTATCGCGCCGCCCACGGTGTCGCCCTGTGCCTTCACCTCGGTGATGAGCCTTTCCATCTTTGCCGCAGTCTCGGTGTCGGGGCAACGCACGGCGTTGCTCTCGGCGAGGGAAAGGTCGTAGTCGAGGTATGAGCCCTTGAGCGCTATGTCTCCCACCTGCTGCGTATATGCCCGTATGCTAATGCCCAACTTGTCAAGTGCCAGTTTGGCGAACGCTCCTGCCACCACGCGGGATATGGTCTCGCGCGCCGAGCTTCTTCCGCCTCCGCGGTGGTCGCGTATGCCGTACTTCATGGCGTAGGTGTAGTCTGCGTGTGAGGGGCGGAACACGTTGCGCATGTTCTCGTAGTCGTTGCTGTGCTGGTTGGTGTTGCGCACAATGAAGCCGATGGGGCACCCTGTGGTCTTGCCTTCAAAGATGCCGCTCAGTATTTCCACCTTGTCGTCCTCCTTGCGCGAGGTGGTGAGCTTGCTCTGCCCGGGCTTGCGCCTGTCCAGCTCGCTCTGGATGAAGTCCATGTCAGCCTCTATGCCGGGAGGCATGCCGTCAATGACGCCTCCTACGGCATTCCCGTGGCTCTCGCCGAAAGTGGTGACTGTGAATAAAGTGCCAAAGGTGTTGTTCATCCGCTACTTCGTTGTGTTTATTCTCCGCAGCCTTTGCATCCCTCACAGCCTCCGTCGCCGCAGCTTCCGCAGCCTCCGCCTCCGCAGTTGCCTCCGCCACAGCCGCCACATCCCGTGAGTTGGTTTAGCGCGTCCTGTATCTCTTTGTTGGTGGCCATGCGGCTCTCTATCACTTCACCCACGAAGTTGAGCCGCTTGCCTGCCAACGGATGGTTGAGGTCTACGGTTATTTCCTTGTCTGCGATTTCTGTGATGGTGCCGTTGAAACGTTCTCCTTCCGAGTTCTGCAAGGGCACCACGGCACCCTCGTATATGTAGCGGCGGTCTATCTTCCCGTCTATCTCGAAGATGTCGGCCGGCACCTTTTGCACCGCTTCCGGTACGTACGGCCCGTATGCCTCGCTCTCGCTCAGCGTGATGTCGAAGGTCTGCCCGGCTTCCAGTTGCGCTATCTGGCTCTCAAACGCATCCAGTGTCATGCCCAAGGCCGAAACGAACTGGAAGGGTATCTCGCGTGTGGCTTCTTCTATGAGTTCACGCCCGTTGTCCTGCGTTGGCGCATACAACTTGTACGCCACCGTAATGTATTTGCTGTCTGCCATAAGAAAATCAAATGTGTTTTGCCCAATGCTGCAATTAAATATGGTGCAAAGGTACGTTTTTTTTGTGAAATCACGTACCTTTGTGCGCAAAAATGACAAAACGATGATATTGGCTACACGCAAGGAGGCAAGCGGACTCTATACATTTTTCTCTCTCTTGGCTGACGGCTGCGTACGCTACGGCACCCGTGAAGGCGCCGGTGACGCGTCGGCTCCCATAGCTAAGATGATGAGGATGGAACACGACGGCGAAAGGCTGTACGTAGTGCAAGGCGGCAATGTGCGGGTGAAGGGCGAGGGCATGGACGCCACATTCCCGCGCGAGGATTTCGGCTATGCGGCACGGTGGATACTCTCGCGCATGAAAGGGCAGGACGACGAGACGGATCTTTCCGACCTGGAGGGTTTCCTCGACGCGGTACGCGTCTACGACCTTGAAGCCCGCACGGAGGACTCCACAGACTTCCACCTTTCGCTCTACAGCGAAGACGCGCCGCTTGTGGGCACTCGGATACAGAGCAGGCTGTGCGGCCCTGTGGCGTTGCTCGACGGCGGACGTGTGGCCAACATCAAGTACGAGCAGGGCGGCGTACGTTTCAGCGCGCCAGCCGTGCGCAAGATCAACTGCATGGGCGAGGAAGACAGTGTGGCGGACGTGGCGCGGCGGATGTTGTATATAGAGAGCCACGGAGGAACCCTCAGATACGGCGACGTGGCGGACCGCATCTTCCGCGGCAACCTGCTGATGCTGGACACCAACCTCCCCCGTATTGTGTCCTCCATGCTGATGACGCTGCATCTCGACGGGGTGTCGCGCATCGCCGAACAGGTGAAGATGCTGGAGGAGAAGAACCCTCTGAAGATGAAGGAGGAACTGGTGGCTAAAAACGGTTTCTACCGGCACAAGGTGAGGGAGCTGCTTCTTGCCTGCGCCTGGGGGATGCGCCCTGCCAGACAGTACAAAGGCAGGCTCTCCCAGGTGGGAGCGCAGGTGGCTGTGGGGAAAGACGGAGCCGTGTGCATGTACACCAAGGCGGACGAACAGACTTTCGGCGACTTCCTCTTCTCGCATTCACGTCTGGAGAAAGCACTACCGTCGGATGCCAAATACGGTGTGCTGGAGAGGGAAAACGGAAATTATTACCTCAAGCTTAACCTCAAGATAGGATTGAAGTGGTAAGACTCCAGGCAGTGGGCGGTCCAATTAGGGTGTGTCCCTTTGCCAAATATTACTTTTTTACTTTTTTACCAATTGGTATGTCGGGGTATGACGGAGAACGGTTGACGGTCAGTCTACTAAAAACTTTTATAATTATATATTATAATAACCCAAGTCAGCGAGAGAACGTGAGGGTACTAAAAGTAAAAAAGTAAAGAAACGCTGACACGGAGGCACAGGCACCCCACCCTCCGCAGCGGGGAACCCCATAGTTCCCCGGCGCGAACCCCATAGTTCCCCGGCAAATACCATGGGGTCTGCCAAAAAAAACGGCAACCGCTTCCGGGGGAAGAGCACATTGACAAACGGGTTATTCTTCATTGCTCGGTGCGCAGAGGACACCGCATCCATTTTAGGTTGCTTTTCATGGGTGCAAAAATACCCGTAAATATTGTGTCAAAAGTTGTCCGTTTGAACGGAAATGATTACTTTTGTAAATTGAATAGCTTATTATGGGTTGAAGAAGGATAAAAAATCACACGATATGAAACACAGGTTAAGAAGTGCTGTCTGCACAGAAGGCAGGCGTATGGCCGGTGCCAGAGCCCTATGGGTGGCAAACGGCATGAAGAGGGAACAGTTCGGCAAACCCATCATTGCCGTGGTCAACTCCTTTACGCAGTTCGTGCCGGGGCATACACACCTCCATGAGATAGGGCAGGTGGTGAAGGCCGAGATAGAGAAGTTGGGATGCTATGCGGCGGAGTTCAACACCATAGCCGTGGACGACGGCATAGCCATGGGACACGACGGAATGCTCTACAGCCTGCCCTCGCGCGACATCATTGCCGACTCTGTGGAGTACATGGTGAACGCCCACAAGGCGGACGCCATGGTGTGCATATCCAACTGCGATAAGGTGACTCCGGGCATGCTGATGGCCGCCATGAGGCTCAACATCCCTGCGGTGTTCGTGAGCGGCGGCCCCATGGAAGCAGGGAAGGTGAACGGCGAGAACGCCGACCTTATCACCGCCATGGTGAAGGGAGGAGACCCCACCGTCAGCGACGAAGAACTGCAGGAGGTTGAACACAGCGCCTGCCCGGGCTGCGGAGCCTGTTCGGGCATGTTCACCGCCAACTCCATGAATTCGCTCACAGAGGCTTTGGGACTGTCCCTGCCGGGCAACGGCTCCATACTTGCCACCCACGTCAACCGCGTGCGGCTCTTCAAGGATGCCGCCAAACTCATCGTCGACAACGCACTCGCATATTACGAAAACGGGGACGACTCAGTGTTGCCGCGCTCCATAGCCACGCGCAAGGCGTTCCTCAACGCCATGACTCTCGACATAGCCATGGGCGCGTCCACCAACACGGTGCTCCACCTGTTGGCTGTGGCGCAGGAGGGCGGCGTGGACTTCAAGATGTCCGACATAGACGCGCTTTCGCGCAGGGTGCCGTTCCTTTGCAAGCTGGCCCCCAACTGGCAGAAGTACAGCATCCAGGAGGAAAACCGCGCAGGAGGCATACTCGGCATACTCGGCGAATTGGCAAAAGGCGGACTGCTCGACCTCACATGCAAGAGGGTGAACGGACACACGCTGGCACACGACATTCTGGGCTACAGCGTCACAGGCCTGAAGGCGGAGCAGATAGGGCTGGATGCCGCCGACATTCCTTCCGACTACGGATTCCTTCAGCAGGAAGCCCTGCGCATCTACCATTCGGCCCCCGGAGGGAAGTTCTCCACGGTAATGGGGTCGCAGGACGCAAAGTGGGAGAGCCTCGACACAGACCGCGAGAACGGATGCATCCGCGACATGGAACACGCCTACACCAAGGACGGAGGCATGGCGGTGCTCTTCGGCAATATAGCCCAGGACGGCTGTGTGGTGAAGACGGCAGGAGTGGCTCCCGAGTTGTGGCATTTCGAAGGTCCGGCTGTGGTGTTCGACTCACAGGAGGATGCCTGCGAGGGCATCCTGGGCGGCAAGGTGAAGAAAGGCGACTGCGTGGTGATAACGCACGAGGGACCAAAAGGAGGCCCCGGTATGCAGGAGATGCTCTATCCCACATCATACATCAAGAGTATGCACATGGGCAAGGAATGCGCACTCATCACCGACGGACGTTTCAGCGGCGGCACCAGCGGACTCTCCATAGGGCACATCAGCCCGGAGGCCGCCAACGGAGGCAACATAGGCAAGATAATTGACGGAGACATCATAGAGATAGACATCCCCTCCAGAAGCATCAACGTAAGACTCAGCGACGAGGAACTGGCAGCGCGTCCGCAACGTCCGTTGGAGCGCAAACGTGTGGTGAGCAAGGCTCTCAGAGCGTATGCGCAGAGCGTGGCGAGTGCGGACAAAGGCGGCGTGAGAATCATAGACTGACAGAAAACCAACACAGCAAGTGACAGACATGAACAACAAGATAACAGGTGCCGAAGCCATGATGCGGGCACTGGAGCACGAGGGTGTGGACGTGCTGTTCGGATATCCGGGAGGAGCCATCATGCCCACGTACGATGCCCTTTACGACCACAGGGACAGGATGCATCATGTGCTGGTGAGGCACGAGCAGGGTGCGGTACACGCCGCACAGGGATATGCCCGGGTGAGCGGGAAGACAGGCTGCTGCATAGTGACCAGCGGCCCCGGCGCCATGAACACAGTGACCGGAGTGGCGGACGCCATGGTGGACTCCACACCGCTGGTGGTGATATGCGGGCAGGTGGGCGCCGCCATGTTGGGGACCGACGCCTTCCAGGAGGTGGACGTCATAGGCGTGACACAGCCCATCACAAAATGGAACTACCAGATACGGCGCGCCGAAGACATAGCGTGGGCAGTGAGCCGCGCGTTCTACATAGCCGGCAGCGGCAGACCGGGGCCGGTGGTCCTGGACTTCGCCAAGAATGCGCAGACGGGGCTTGTGGACTTCAAGTTTGAGGATGTGGACTTCATACGCAGCTACAAGCCGGTGAGCGTACCGCGCGACGAGGTGATAAGGCAGGCCGCACAAATGATAAACAACAGCGTCAAGCCCTTTGCCTTGGTGGGGCAGGGGGTGGAGCTTGGCAATGCCCACAAGGAGCTGGCGGAGTTCCTTGAGAAGGCGCAGATACCGTGCGGCACCACCTTGCTCGGACTTTCAGCCATCCCCACCGACCATCCGCTGAACATGGGTATGCTGGGTATGCACGGCAACCTCGGCCCCAACGTGATGACCAACCAGTGCGACCTTCTCATAGCCATAGGGATGAGGTTTGACGACCGCGTGACTGGCAACCTCAAGACGTACGCCCGGCAAGCCAAGGTGATACATTTCGACATAGACTCCAGCGAGATAAACAAGAACGTGCACGCCGACCTGGCTGTGGTGGGCGACTGCAAGCAGACGCTGGCGGCGGTGACGGAGCATCTCGAGAGCTCCAGACACGATAGCTGGATAACGGGATTTTCCCCTTATGCCGAGAAAGAGTCGCAGAAGGTGATAGAGCCGGCCATACATCCCGCAGAGGGGCCGCTGCTTATGGGAGAGGTGGTGCGCAAGGTCAGCGAAGCGAGCGGCAACAAGGCTGTCCTCGTTACGGACGTGGGACAGAACCAGATGTTCGGGTGCCGCTACTTCAAGTTCACACAGGGACGCAGCGTGGTCACCAGTGGCGGATGCGGCACCATGGGCTTCGGACTTCCTGCCGGCATAGGCGCCACCTTCGGAGCGCCGGACAGGACAGTGTGTGTGTTCTGCGGCGACGGAGGACTGCAGATGACCATACAGGAACTGGGCACCATCATGGAACAAAAGTCCCCTGTGAAGATTGTCCTGCTCAACAACAACTTCCTGGGCAATGTGCGGCAGTGGCAATATATGTTCTTCAACAAGAGATATTCCTTCACCCCCATGCTCAACCCCGATTATGAGAAGATATGCCAAGGCTACGGCATTCCGTGCCGCACGGTGGTGGAACGCCAAGAGCTTGACGCAGCCATACGCGGGATGCTTGACACCGACGGTCCCTTCATGCTGCAGTGTGCCGTCAAGGAAGAAGACAACGTGTTGCCCATGACACCTCCGGGAGCCAACGTGGACGAGATGCTGTTGGGAGTGGAATAGAGACTGGCGGATGGATTACAAAGATATGTATTGCGAGTGCGGCAACTGCCGCACCTGCGGAAAGTGCGAGAATACCAACAAGAATATGGAAACAAGAAACGAAAGGGACACACGCAACGATGTCAGCGACGCGTTCAACGTGGCTGTGCCCATACTGTCTGCCGGGAGGGCACGACTTGACTACGAAGGACTGACGTTCTACACTATGATAATACATTCTGAGAACTTCGCCGGAATACTCAACCAGATAACGGCTGTCTTCACACGCCGTCAGGTGAATATAGAGAGCTTGAACGTGTGTGCCAGTTCCACCCCCGGAGTGCACAAGTACACCATCACGTGTTACACTACGGAGGAGATGGCAGAAATGCTCATCAAGCAGATAGAGAAGAAGATAGATGTCATAAAGGCAGACTATTTCACCGACGACGAGATTTTCATACTGGAAGCCTGCCTTCTGAAGATAAACACCTCCATGATGCTCGACAACAAGGAGATAAGCCGTATTGTAAGACGGCACGGGGCGCGTATAGTGGAGGTGAACTCCACGTACAGCATCGTGGAGAAGAAGGGCATCACGTCGGAGATACTCTCGCTCTTCGGACAACTCAACGAGCTTGGGGCAGTGCTGCAGTTTGTGCGTTCGGGACGCATAGCCGTCACAAAGAGCAAGGTGGAGCACCTCGACAGGTACATGGAGGAGAGGCTGCACGAACAATGAGGCGGAAGGCGTACAAACTGCAGCGGGGACGAAGAAAAAGAGGCGGAAATGTGCAGAAAAGAAAGTGAAGCGGTTCGCCAAACAAAAAAATGTTATATTTGCCCCCTGTTTCAATAATAATTTGTAACTTTGCACCCGTATTGGCAAGATAACGAATTTCAATGTAAAACATACTACAATGGCAAAGATGAATTTTGGCGGAGTCATAGAAGAAGTGATGACCCGCGAGGAATTTCCTCTGGAGAAAGCGCGTGAAGTACTCAAGGACGAGACCATAGCCGTCATAGGTTACGGAGTGCAAGGTCCCGGTCAGGCATGTAACCTCCGCGACAACGGTTTCAATGTGATAGTAGGACAGAGACAAGGCAAGACATTCGAGAAGGCAATAGCTGACGGATGGGTTCCCGGCAAGACGCTTTTCTCTATAGAGGAGGCTGCGCAGAAGGGCACCATAGTTATGTGTCTGCTCTCCGACGCCGCTGTGATGAGTGTATGGCCCACCCTCAAGAAGTGCCTTGCGCCGGGCAATGCCCTGTACTTCTCCCACGGATTCGCCATCACATGGAACGACCGCACCGGATGTGTCCCGCAGAAGGACATTGACGTCATAATGGTCGCCCCAAAGGGCTCGGGCACATCGCTCCGTACCATGTTCCTGGAGGGCCGCGGACTCAACTCTTCGTATGCCGTATACCAGGATGCCACAGGCAAGGCTCTCGACCGCACACTGGCGTTGGGCATAGGCATAGGATCTGGTTATCTTTTTGAGACCACCTTCCAGCGCGAGGCCACATCGGACCTTACCGGCGAGCGCGGCTCATTGATGGGAGCCATACAGGGGCTCCTGTTGGCACAGTATGAGGTGTTGCGCGAGAACGGACACACTCCCTCCGAGGCTTTCAACGAAACGGTGGAGGAGCTTACACAGTCTTTGATGCCACTGTTCGCACAGAAGGGAATGGACTGGATGTATGCCAATTGCTCCACCACGGCACAGCGCGGCGCATTGGATTGGATGGGACCGTTCCACGACGCTTGCAAGCCGGTGATGGAAAAACTGTACGCCAGTGTGAAGAGCGGACACGAGGCTCAGATTTCCATAGACGCCAACTCCAAGCCAGACTACCGCTCAGGCCTGGAGAAGGAACTGGCTGCCCTCCACAACAGCGAGATGTGGAGAACCGCCGAGGTGGTGCGCCAGCTCCGTCCTGAAAACAACTGACGGCATACCGCACCATAGTCCAATATGGACGGCGCGGATATGAAGCCTACTTGTTAAGTGTTAAATAAAAGTTAAAATGCCCTCTTTCCTTTGGAGGGCTTTTTTATTGCCATACCTTTGTGGTGTATTATTTAACTATTACACTATGATATGTATTGAAAATGTCACATTCGGATATAACAAATATCACAATGTGTTGAAAGATTTCAGTATGGAGTTCAGGCAAAGCGGAGTGTATGGCCTCCTCGGCAAGAACGGTACAGGCAAGAGCACTCTTCAGTACCTAATCTCCGGACTTCTTCGCCCTATTTCGGGGGAAGTGAGAATAGACGGAGTGCTTGTCGCCAAAAGATTGCCGGCCACGCTGCAGAACATTTTCTTTGTCCCGGAGGAATACAAGTTGCCGGATGTGAAGATGTTGAGCTACGTGAAGGCCCTGAAGCCATTCTATCCTCGTTTCTCGGACGAGATGCTGAACGGGAGTCTTGACAAATTCGACCTTACCACGGATTTGTATTTGGGAGAGCTTTCCATGGGACAGAAGAAGAAGGTGTACATGTGCATCGCACTTGCCGCCAACACACGCTACCTGCTGCTCGACGAGCCTACCAACGGCATGGACATTCTCTCCAAAAGCCAGTTTCGCAAGGCTGTGATTTCTTCCATGGCCGACGACAAGACAGTGATAGTTTCCACCCACCAGGTCCACGATGTGGAACGTATGCTTGATTTTGTCAACATTATAGGCCGCAACAAGGTTCTCCTCACTATGCCGCTTGCAGGGCGGGATGAGGTTCTGGACATTGAGAAACTTTTCATAGATACGCTTACCAATAACACCTGTCAACAGTAACAGAGAGGAGGATATTATGCATAAATTTGATTTTAAAAGGTTTTTGAACGTGGTGCGTTGGATATTCACAGTCAACCGCAAGTTCTACACCCGTGCCGCAATGCTTATATTCGGATGCGTGTTGCTTCCCGTCGTCTATCAGTACCTGTCGGTGATGCTTGTCGACACGGGTCTGTTCTATAAAGCTGATGCCGACGACGTTTTGGTGGATGTGGTGCAGTTCCTGTCGTGCTTCTTCGTTCCAGTGTTTATGGTGATGATGTGTTATACGTTCCATTCGCTTGTGGACAGGCAGGGGCGTATCAACGAGTTTACCCTGCCGGCAAGCAATATGGAGAAGTTCCTTGCACATATTGCCTTGACGGTATTGGGTGCGATAGCCACATTCTTGGTGTCGCTGTTGGCGGCTGATTTGGTGAACCTTGTCATGGG
>CAVHCL010000084.1:0-3475 GCA_963634425.1 Bacteroidaceae bacterium | reverse complement strand
CCCACGACCTCCGGATTATGAATCCGACGCTCTAACCAGCTGAGCTATCCCGCCGACTTCCGTTAGGCGTGTGCAAAGGTACGACAATTTATCTGTTCCGCCAAACGTTTTGGGTAAAAAAGTGCGGAAAAAGGGTCTGTCTTACCCTACTGTATATCCGTTTCGCAATTATACCAAGTCTTAGGCCACTTGCGTATGTCATTTTGTATATTGCCGTATTGCACGCCGTCCGTTACGGGCTCTCCGTTGAGGTACATACCTCTGCGATGCCCGGTGTTGCGCAGCTGGTCGGATTCTGCAGTGCCTCCGAACGAGCTCGAATTAATGGAACCATATACACTGCGGTTGCAGGCATACACATTGAAGAATTCCGAATGTGGTGTATCTTCCTCTTGACCGCCGCCTACTATTCCCCCGGCATATTGCGCCGCCACACTTCCGGTGCAGATGCAGTGTTCCATAACGAGTCTTGCCTTCACTTTTCCTATCAGGCCTCCCGCAAAACTGCTGACGCTGGTGACATCGACACTGGAGAAACAGTTGCGGATAACCGTGTTGCCCCCCACATTGCCTCCGATGCCTCCGGCATAACTTCTGGCGGAAACCCGGCCTGTGAAGTAGCAGTTCTCTATACGTGTGGTGCCATTGTACGTCATGTGGCCCAGATAACCTCCTAAAACGCCTGCTCCGTTACCTGTACTTGATATGTTGACATCTTCAAAACCTATGTTTTTGCAAACTCCGCAAAAGACTCCGAAGAAACTGCTGTACGGGCTTGATATGCTTGGAGTGAGGTTGCGTATCACATGATTTTTACCGTCAAGGTAAATCCTGTTCGCATAGTTGTCTGCCGCAGTGTTTAGCGGTTGCCATTCTATGCCGCTCAGGTCTATGTCGTTCTCAAGCACGAAGTATGTCATCTTGTTGGGGACCAACAATTCCCTCATGTCGCACATCTGTGCGGTGGTGGAGAGGATGTAAGGACTTGCGGCGGTGCCGTTGCCTCTTGTGGCATCTGTGTTGTCCGCAGTGTTGCGGATGTTCATCTTCTCGTCCTTGGTGTTGAAGTCCATCTCGTATGTGCCTGGTGTCAGAGGGTTGTTCACCACCAGTGTCATCTTGTAGCCGTCATCCACTGTGTTTATGTCCTGCACAGCCATGGAATGTGTCTGTTGCATGGCAAGCCTTTCCTGCATGTCGCGGGCAATCTCTCTGGCAGTCCTGTGGCGGCATTCCATTTTTTTTGTCGTTCTGTTGATT
Source organism: Bacteroidaceae bacterium (assembly GCA_963634425.1). Lineage (GTDB taxonomy): Bacteria > Bacteroidota > Bacteroidia > Bacteroidales > Bacteroidaceae > Physcousia. The sequence continues at coordinate 2,215 of CAVHCL010000084.1, read as the reverse complement.
GTCACGACATCTCCCGCCGTCAATTTTATACTCGACTTGTCCGTCAGGTTGGTGAACTGCACCTTGCCCTTGTCCAACGACAAAGACCCGAACTTCTCCCCGTCCCGTGAGCGGAGGCTGAATTCTGTTCCCAACACAGTGACTTTGGCGTGAGACGTGGTGATGTTGAAAGGGTGCGACTCGTCGCTCTCCACCTTGAAGTATGCTTCCCCGCGGAATGTGATGTCACGTTTGCCCCGTATGAAACTTGTGGACGAATAAGACAACTCGCTGTTCTGCATGAGGTCAACTACGGTGCCGTCCGGCAGTTGGAAAGTGGAGCTCTGCCCTTCAATGGTGGAAACTATGGTCTGCCCGTCCAGACAGTTCCCGAACCGCAGACATGCCAACACGGCTGACGTGATGACAATAGGCATGAAAATGGCGGCGGCCCATCTGTAAATCTCTTTCCTGTATTCTTTTACCCTCTTGGTCCACTTGAACTTGGGCGCTTCGGCCTTGTGCAGTGTGCGTTGCCGGAATTTGCGGAAAGCCTCCTCCGGGTTGTATTTGTATACCACCTGGTCGACTCCTATCCAGACTTCTCTAAGTCTCTCGAAGAGAGCTCTGTTCTCTTCAGACTCTTTTAGCCATTCGCAGAGGCGTGCCTTATCTTCCGGAGAGATTTCCCCGGTCAGATAATCCGTGATTAGGTCATAAATGCGTTCTTCCATGATCAGTTCTGCGTTACTTATAATAGGGACAAAATTTTAGTGGTTGTGTAATAGTGTGAGCAGACAAACGATGACAAAGATGTCAAGATATTTGCCGAAATGGCTCTCAAGCATCTTCAGAGCGTTCTTTATGCGGCATTTTATGGTGTTTGCACTCACCCCTTCCTGAGAGGCGATTTGCCTGTATGTCAAGCCTTGGAATTTACTCATTATGAATGCGCTTTTCGTCGGTTCGGGTATTCTGTCCACGTATTCGGTTATGAGTTTCCCAAGCTCGTTGTCAAGTAGTTTGCCTTGAGGAGTGGTGAAGTCGGTACCCGAAAAGATGCCGCCCAATTCCTCGTTCCTGAGTGTGCTGAAATTCCGTTCGGTACGTTTTGTCTTGGTGCCGAGCGAGTTTATGCAGGCGTTGCGTGTGCTTGTCAGGAGATACGAGCGCAAGTTGCTCCGTATGACAATGGTAGACCGCACCTCATATATATGGCTGATGACGTCAGAAACAACAGCCTGTGCCATATACTCATCGCCGAGGATGGCATTGGCGAATATGCACATCTGTTCGTAATAATTACTAAAGATGTACTTGTATGCAGACTCGTCCCCGGAAATTAATCCTTGTATTATAGAAAGGTCTTCCGTTTGTTTCAAACACAATTAATTGTAAAATCCTGCGCAAATTTAGCCAATTTGTTTGTAACCTGCAAAAAAAGTGAAAGATGAATACTTGAATACAACAAATAGGACAGCCTGACATGGAGAAAGTAGGTTAAAAAGTTGGTAATATGGAAACAAATCTGTAACTTTGCAACCAACAATGCGGAAAGAGCCTGCCAAATAACGACGATGTGAATGGGATGTTTCGGATGTTTTATGAGCTTTAAGTGGGTGTTTGCCATTTTGGGCTATATTGTTGCGAGGGGCAGGGGCTTGGTTGTAGGTTTTCTGTTCGGATGTCTTGTCGATTATATGATGAGAGGGCGGCAGAGTTTCCGTTTCACGTACCGAACGTTTTCCGGAGAGGACTTCCGCAATTCGCAAGGCGCAGGCGGTTCACCTTTCTCTGCGGTGTACGGAGAGAGGCTACGCGAAGCTTACCGCACGCTGGGCATTGATGAGAATGTCACTGACGAGGAGGTTCGTCGGACTTGCAGGAGCCTTGTCTTGCGTTATCATCCGGACAAGGTGGCTACCCGGAGCGAGTCGGAACGGGCTGCTGCCGAAAGAATATTCAAGATGATAGCGGAGGCCAAGGACATTGTCTTCAAAGCTCGTGGAATGAAATGATTTTTGGGCGTTTTCGTTCCAACTCAGGCATCAATGTGTTTTGTTTCTCCAAAAACGGCTGCCGTTTTTGTATCAGACCCCATAGTTCCCGAGTACGAACCCCACGGTATCTGCTCGGGAACTATGGGGTTTCCGACGGGGAAAGGTATATAAACATTCTCAGGGGTGTCATTTGGAATGTGGCCTACACCTCTTCCTTGATGACCCAGCCGCCGAGG
>CAVHCL010000083.1:15821-17797 GCA_963634425.1 Bacteroidaceae bacterium | reverse complement strand
GATTGTCAAAATGATAGGTTAAAAAGTACTAAAGACTTTTCCGAGTGGACTCACATTTGGTATGATTTGCCCGATACGCCCTTTCTGTCCGCATAGATGTTGGGACGAATAAAAAAAAATAAACAAATGTAAAATACATAGCGTTATAGTTAATGAATGTTAAAGGAGTGTTATTTTCTGTTGTAAAATTTGTCGCTTAGTGAAAGTCGCAATAAATTTGCACCGTGTTTTTCATAGTATTAGATTTAAGGTTAACAAAGGTTGGGCTACAGCGGTAGCCCTTTTTTTATTTTTATAGCCTGATGCCATGGACTTTCCAATGTCAGACAGTATGCCTTTTCATATTCAGCACTTGTGTGCAGTAGTCCACCACGGCAAGTCTGTGCGTGACGCATATCACAGTTTGCCGTGATGCCGTACGCCGTTGCAGGTTGTCGAGAAGTTGCCGTTCGGTATCCGTGTCCAGGGCCGATGTCGCTTCATCGAGCAGCAATATGCTCCCTTTTCTCAGCAAAGCCCTCGCTATGGCTATGCGTTGGCATTGTCCCTCGCTCAGTCCTCCGCCCTGTTCACCGCATACGAAGTCAAGTCCGTCGGGAAGTCCACGCACGAAGTCGGCGCATGCGGTGTGCAGGGCTTCGTACATATCCTCTGTGGAGGCGGATGGGTTTCCCAAGAGCAGGTTGTCGCGTACGGTTCCGCTGAAGAGAGTGTTCCCTTGTGGCACGTACACCAGGTTGTTTCTCGTCATGGGGGAGACGGTCACGTTCCTCTCCTCGTCGTAAATCTCCACCGTTCCGTGCTGCGGCTTCAGCAAAGCCAGTATGAGTCGTATGAGAGTGGTCTTGCCCGCTCCGGTCTCGCCCAATATGGCTGTGGTGCTGCCTATGGGGAAGTCGAAAGAGAAACTGTCCAGCACCTTGCGTTGCGCCTTGTCGTACGCATATCCCACATCGGTGCACCTTATGCCAGCCCCGTGTGGGAATGTTACGGGTTCGCCGTTTTCTTCCAAAGGGCACTGCTCCAATTCCATGAGGCGTTCGCTTGCCGTGAGGCTGCCTATGATAAGAGGTATGAAACGGCTGATGTCGCGGAAGGGCGACTGTATCTGGCCTACCAGCTGTATGAACGCCAACATGGTTCCGTATGTGATGGTACCCTCTTCAAGTCTTGCAGCCCCCCACAGGAAAGTCACGAGGTATCCGAGGCTGAAGCCAGTGCCGAGGAGTGTGGCAGAGAAGTTGCTGAAGAGTGTGCGGCGGCGTATCTGCTCCCTCAGGTGCGCCTGTGTGTTGTTCAGTCTTTCCTCCATCGTTCCGCATCTTTCCAAAGTCTTGAGCACCATTCTGTGTTGGATGCTCTCCTGCAGTGTGCTTTGTATTAGGCTGTCTGTATGCCGTATCTCCCTGGAGATGCGCCTCATCTTGCGGATGTACACTTTGCTCATGACAGCGAAGAGAGGAGATATGCAGACAAGCACAAGGGCGAGCCGCCTGTCCATGGAGTAGAGGAAGAGAAAAGCTCCCGCCAGTCTCACGCATACGGCTACGGCGGACGGCACGGTGTCTGTGATGGTGTTGGTGATGTCGCGCACGTCCCTCTCCAGCCTGTTCAGCACGTCACCGCTGTGCTTCTGTTTCGGTCCCTTCCATTGGCTTCGCATCAGATGGCTGAAGATGCGCATCTGCAGGCGGTTTTGCGAACGCACTCCCAATATGGCGGATACCCATCTGGCAAATGCCGATAGAGAGATGCGCAGCACCACTATGACTACCAGCGCGGCGGAAGCGGCTGCCAAACTGTCCTGCCGTCTGCCGGTGGCTATGTCTATTATGGCTTTTGTGACGAATATGAACGAGAAGTCAAGTGCTACCTGCGCGATGCCGGTAGCAGCGTTGAGGAACGACTGCAGCCTGATGCCTTTTGAGGTGCGCCACAGCCACTTGGCCATGCTGCGGATGTTGTAGGGGGAGGCT
>CAVHCL010000083.1:1717-15811 GCA_963634425.1 Bacteroidaceae bacterium | reverse complement strand
GCTTTCATGGTATGTGTCAGCTTCTTATGTCGTTTCCCCAAAGCAGTTTGGAACGCAGGGTGTGGAAGAAGGAACCGCCTTGACGTTTTACAATGAACACCTTGTAAGGAGCTTTGCGTATGGTGATTTTCGTGCCTTCCATGCACTTCTCGCTGCGCCCGTCTATTGCCACCAAGAAGTTGTGGCTGCGGCTCTCTATGGTGAGGGCTATTTCCAGATTGTCGTCTATGGTGACGGGACGCACGTTGAGACTGTGCGGAGCCACCGGCACCAAACCCAGGATGCCGCTTTCGGGCATCATCACAGGACCTCCCACGCTGAGGGCGTACCCTGTGCTGCCAGTGGGGGTGTTCACTATGATGCCGTCCGCCTGGTATGTTGTGAGGTACTCGCCCCCCACTTCCACGCGTATGCTTATCATGCTGCTGTTGTCGCGTTTCAGCACAGCCACCTCGTTGAGGGCGTACGGGTAGCCTTGCGGCTGTCCCGTGGAATACTCCACCTCAAGCACGCTTCTGCCCACACAGTTCGGTTTGCCGGAGCATACCTTGTCTATGGCGTATTCTATGTCTTCGGGGGTGAAGTCCGCCAGGAAACCGAGCCTTCCCATATTTATGCCGAGGATGGGAATCTGCTTGTCGCCAACCTTGCGTGCCGCTTCCAGAAATGTGCCGTCTCCGCCCATGCTTATGGCCACATCGGCAGAGAAACAGTTGTCTTGTATCACAGTAGCATCCGGAATGTTGATGCGGAACGTGTCCGCGAGGTAGGCGTGGAAACTCTGGTCTATCATGATGTCCGCATGACGGCTTCTCAAAACAGACAAAAGTTTCTGTACAGACGCTGATTTTTCCGGTTGGTACACATTGCCGAAAAGGACAAAACTGATGCGCTTCTCCATATTTTCTTTGTTTGGGTTAACAAAGTTAATGATTTTTTCTAACTTTGCATCAGACTTTACACATTAAAAAGGTATAGATATGATTTACGTTTTTTTGGCAACAGGGTTTGAGGATGTGGAGTCACTTGCCCCGGTGGACATAATCCGTCGTGCGGGACTTGAGGTGCGGACAGTCTCCATATCGGACTCGCGTATGGTGGACAGTGCCCATGGCGTGAGCGTGCAGGCCGACTGCACGTTGTCCGGTGTCGATTTGGATGTTGCGGATATGATGGTTCTGCCCGGCGGACTGCCCGGGTCTACCAATCTTGACGCTTGCAAGACACTGACAGAAGCCCTCTCAAGGCATTTCTCCAAAGGCAAGCCGGTGGCTGCCATCTGTGCAGCACCTTTGGTGCTTGGCCATCTGGGATTGCTGGACGGCAGACGTGCCACTTGCTACCCCGGAGTGGAGTCTCAGCTGGGAAATGCGGAGTATACGGCAGCTATGGTGGAACGCGACGGCAATGTCATTACAGGAAGAGGCCCTGCGGCGGCGTTTGAGTTCGGATATGCCATTGTCGACTATTTCCTCGGCGAGGGCTCTTCGGAAACACTTCGTTCCGGAATGATGTACAAACAACTCCTTGGCGAGTGAAGCGGTATGCCGTGATAGTGGCTGGCGGCAAGGGACTGCGTATGGGAGGCGACGTGCCCAAGCAGTTCCTGCCCATAGGCGGAAAGCCGGTGCTGATGCGTACCGTGGACGCATTCGTGAAGGCTGTGCCTGATGTCTCCGTCGTCCTCGTCTTGCCTGTCTCGCAACAAAGCTATTGGCACAATTTGTGCTGCCAGTATTCGTGCTGTCTGCATGTGCCTGTGGCGGACGGAGGCGAGACACGCTTCCATTCTGTACGCAACGGACTGGCTCTCATTCCGGAAGGAGAGGAGAGCGTGGTGGCGGTGCACGATGGGGTCCGCCCTTTCGTTTCGGCGGAAGTCATAGTGCGGTGCTACGAGGAGGCTGAGAGGTGCGGTGCCGTCGTGCCCGTGATACCCGTGGTGGAGACGGTGCGGCATTTGCGGCAAGGCGGAAGCGACACGGTGCCGAGAGACGAGTACTGTCTGGTGCAGACTCCGCAGACATTCAACACAGCCCTGTTGCGCAAGGCATACAGGCTGGACTATCGTCCCTCCTTCACCGACGACGCTTCTGTGGTGGAAGCCTTGGGGACGGAAGTGTCTTTGGTGAAGGGCAACAGGGAAAACATAAAACTCACCACTCCGTCGGACCTCGCATACGCCGAGTTCCTGACGGAGTGGGGCAGACAACCATAAACTGTTTTGCAGAATCCGATAGACACGGAAATAACGTATCTTCCAGGTGTGGGGCCGAAGAGAGCCGAGATACTGGAGAAGGAACTGGGTATAAAGACCTGGCACGACCTCTTGTATTATTTCCCTTACAAGCACATAGACAGGAGCAGGTTGTACATGATAAGCGAACTCACCGCGGATATGCCTTTCGTACAGGTGAGGGGGCAGGTTCTCAGTTTCGAGGAAGTCGGCACAGGACGTAAACGCCGTCTGGTGGGACATTTCTACGACGGCAGGATGTTTATGGACTTGGTGTGGTTCAACGGCTTCAAATACATCACCTCAAACGTGAAGCTGCGCAAAGACTACATAGTGTTCGGCAAACCCAATGTCTTCGGCGGGAAAATAAACGTCAGCCATCCGGATATTGACAGTGCGGACGACGTGACACTCTGCCGCATGAATATGCAGCCATACTATACGGTCACGGAAAAGATGCGCAGGGTGGGGCTTACATCAAGGGAGATTGGACGCTTGGTGAGTGCGTTGTTCAAAAAGATTGACGGCACATTTGCCGAGACTTTGCCGCCATACATCACTGAACGTCTCCGTCTGATGCCTCTCGGCGATGCCTTGCGTTCGGTTCATTATCCCGAAAGCGCTGACCTCCTTTCCCGGGCAAACTACCGTCTCAAGTTTGAAGAACTGTTCTTCGTGCAGCTCTTGATATTGGGTTACGCCAGAGAGAGGCGCAGCAGGAGGACAGGATGCCGCTTCAATGTGGTGGGGGAAAAGTTCCACGAGTTCTATTCGCGGTATCTGCCGTTCCCTCTCACAGAGGCACAGAAACGTGTGATACGTGAGATGAGAAAGGATATGGGCAGCGGCAGGCAGATGAACCGTCTGCTGCAGGGCGACGTGGGCAGCGGCAAGACACTTGTGGCTCTTCTGGTTATGCTCATTGCCATTGACAACGGATGCCAAGCCTGCATAATGGCTCCCACGGAGATACTCGCCGAACAGCACTTGGAGACTTTCCGTTCCATGCTCGGAGAGATGGACGTGAGGGTGGAACTTCTTACGGGACTTGTGAAAGGCAAAAGGCGTGCCGCTGTGTTGGAAGGGCTTTCGTCTGGGGAGGTGGACGTATTGGTAGGCACGCACGCGCTTATAGAAGACAATGTGAAGTTCGGAAATCTCGGTCTTGTGGTGGTGGACGAACAACACCGTTTCGGAGTGGCGCAAAGGGCAAAACTTTGGAAGAAACGCGACGTGGCTCCGCATGTTTTGGTGATGACAGCCACTCCCATCCCACGCACCTTGGCGATGACGTTGTACGGAGACCTTGACGTGTCTGTGATAGACGAGCTCCCGCCCGGACGCAAGCCGGTGAAGACAATACATCTGTACGACGACAGGCCAAAGGAACTTTTCCTCGGCGTGGACAGGGAGATACGTGCCGGACGGCAGGTTTACTTTGTCTTCCCCTTGGTGAAGGAGAGCGACAAGACAGATCTCAAGAACGTGGAAAACGAGTATGCCGCATTGCAGAAAGCGTTCCCGCAGTACAGGATAGGCATGGTGCACGGACAGATGAAGCCTGCCGACAAAGAAGAGGAAATGCGGAAGTTTGTGAGTGGTGCTACCGACATACTCGTGGCCACTACGGTGATAGAGGTGGGGGTGAATGTCCCCAACGCCTCGGTGATGGTAATACACAACGCCGAGAGGTTCGGGCTGTCGCAGTTGCACCAGTTGAGAGGAAGGGTGGGGCGTGGAGCCAAGCAGTCGTACTGCATCCTCGTCACAGGCCAGGGACTTTCAAAAGACTCCAGAAGGCGCATACAGATAATGACAGAGACCAATGACGGTTTCGAGATAGCCGAGGAAGACCTCAAACTTCGCGGTCCCGGAGACTTGGAGGGGACACAACAGAGTGGCATCCCGTTCGACTTGAAGATAGCAAATCTTGCCAAAGACGGGCAGTTGGTGCAGTTGGCGCGTGACACGGCGTCTCTTGTGCTTGACAATGACCCGTCGTTGTCCCTTCCCGAAAACGGACTTCTCCGCAGCAAGATGGCGCAGATGAAGAAACGTAAGGAGGACTGGAGCAGAATATCATAGAGTAAAAAGCTTAAAAATCCTAAAATTCATTTGATGTGTCGTCCCTTTTTCGTAATTTTGTGCGCAGATACGGCAATTTATGCCTTTCGGACAACGAAAAACAGACTACAAAAGTTATGGAGAGAACATTGGTTCTGCTAAAGCCAAGTACGGTACAAAGAGCACTTATCGGTGAGGTCATCAGCCGTTTCGAGAAAAAAGGTCTGCGCATTGCGGGCATGAAGATGATGCAACTCACAGACGAGATTCTTGAAGAGCATTATTCCCACCTGGTGAACAAGCCGTTCTTTCCATTGCTGAAAGCGTCCATGATGAAGACTCCTGTGGTGGCGATGTGCCTCGAAGGAGTGGATGCCATCTCTGTGGTACGTTTCATCACGGGCTACACAAATGGACGAAAGGCAGAGCCAGGGACGATACGCGGCGACTATTGCATGAGCAACCAGCAAAACATCGTCCACGCTTCCGACTCGCCCGAAGCGGCGGTGGCGGAGCTCAACAGGTTCTTCAGACCGGAGGAGATTTTCGACTTGAAGGATCTTAACATGGACAGGCTTTACGCTGTGGATGAGGCCTGACATATTATGGACAAGTAATGATTAAAACCTAAAAACAAACAATGTTGTTATTTTCAAGATTAAAGAAACATATAAACAGTATCACAAAAACGGTTTGCGCTGTGGCGGTGATGACATCAGCCTCGCCAGTGTCGGCGCAAGACAAACTTGCAAGTATAGCTCCTGTGGACAGAAAGATGCGCGCCATTGACAGCGTTTCCATCATACGTCTCATGGAAAGCGAGGAGGTGAGCGAGCTCCCGGCTTCCGCTCTATACCCCGAGTGGAACAATGTGTACACCACGCACTACGGCGTGTCTGTGCCGAAAGAATACAAGATAGACCTGCGTGAGTTCTGCATGCCGGTGGACAGCCGTCTTGTGACAAGCCGCTATGGCTACAGGCGCAGGTTCAGGCGTATGCACTACGGTACGGACATAAAACTTTTCGTGGGAGACACCGTGCGTGCAGCGTTCAGCGGAAAGGTGCGCATAGTGGCAGACCAGGGCGCACGCAAAGGCTACGGCAAATACATCATCATCCGTCATGCCAACGGTTTGGAGACTGTGTACGGACATCTAAGCAAACAACTCATAAAGGAGGACGATGTGGTAAAGGCAGGGGATGTGATTGCCTTGGGAGGGAACACCGGACGTTCCACAGGTCCGCATCTGCACTTCGAGACACGTCTGCTCGGTCAGTTCATAGATCCAGAGAAGATGTTTTGTTTTGAGAAACAGGATATATTGGCGGACTATTATCTGTTCCGTTCTTCCGGACGCGGGCTTCTTTTGGCGGCAGCCGACGCAGAAGCAGAAGGCGGAGAAGTGGAGATGAGCGAAGAAGAGGCAAATGCGATAGCCAAGGAGGAGGAAAGCCGCGAATTCCAAGAGAAGAAACGTGCCGAGATGGAAAAGGCACGTACCAAGATACACAAGGTGAAGAAGGGAGAGAGTCTGTATATCATAGCGAAACGCTACGGCACCACGGTGGATGCCTTGTGCAAGAAAAACGGTATATCCAAACGTACCACCTTACGTCCTGGACAGATACTCAGGTACAGTTGATTGACTCATAATAACAAATTTCTAAATATGACAGAGGGGCCGTCTCACAAGGACGGCCTTTCGCCGTATCTGGCGGGTTGCGCATCCTGAGGAGGACGGAGGGAGGGCGTGGCGGGACTTTTTCAGTCTAAATTTGCATATTTATCAAAGATGGCGTAACTTTGTGCCCAAATAAGTAAACGTGATGAATACAAAGTCGCAGTTTGAGCAGGTGCTTGGCGAGTGTCGCAGCCTTTTCGTGAAAAAGTTGCACGACTACGGCGCAGCATGGAGAATATTGCGTCCCTCTTCCCTTACAGACCAGATATACATAAAAGCCAACCGAATCCGCAGTATAGAGACCAAAGGAGTCAATCTCGTGGGAGAAGGCATAAAACCCGAGTTTGTGGGGATAGTGAACTACGCCGTCATCGGACTCATACAGTTGGAACTCGGATATGCGGAGAAGCCAGGCGACATGTCGGAAGAGGAAGCATTGGCGGCTTATGACAAACACGCAAAGGATGCGCTTGAATTGATGTTGCGCAAGAATCACGATTATGACGAGGCATGGAGAGGCATGAGAGTGAGCAGTTACACCGACCTCATCCTTATGAAAGTGTTCCGCACCAAACAGATAGAAAGTCTGCATGGCGACACTCTCGTCTCGGAAGGCGTTGACGCCAACTACATGGACATGATGAACTATGCCGTGTTCGGACTCATAAAACTTACATTTGGTGAGAAAGACGCTGAGTGACAAGATGCAAAGTGTGTTGGTGAATGTGCTCAGCCTGGTGCTCGCTTTTACATTCACCTTCTCTGGCGTGACTAAGCTTATAGACCCGTACGGCACTGCCTACAAGATAGAAGACTATGCCAGTGCCATGGGCTTGGCTGATATGCTGCCTTCGTTCGTTGCGCTTGCCATGTCCGTAGCGTTGTCGGTTTGCGAATTCACGGTGGGTGTCCTGCTGTTGTTCGGAGTGCGGCGACGCACCACCATCGGATTCATGCTCATATTCCTTTTGCTTGCCACTCCGCTTACATTGTATCTCGCCATAGCCAATCCTATAGGAGACTGCGGATGTTTCGGCGATGCCGTTGTGCTCACCAATTGGCAGACTTTCTTCAAGAGTCTGGTGTTGCTCTTCATGGCCGTCGCCGTATGGTGCGGCAGGAGGAGGATATTCCGTTTCATATCGGAGTCGAACCAGTGGACTCTCTCTCTGTACACTTGGGTGTTTGCCCTCTGCTTTGCTTGCCACAACATCTATTACCTGCCTGTCATTGACTTCCGTCCGTATCACATCGGAGCGGACATCAGGACGCAGTGGACGCAGGGAGACGGCACGACATATAAGACGTTCTTCATATTGGAGAAGAACGGAGAGCGCAAAGAGTTCACTTTAGAGAATTACCCGGACAGCACATGGACTTTCGTGGACTCCTATTCCGTGAAGGACGGCGGAGAACGCACCCGCGGCGGTGTGCAGGATTTTACGGTCATCTCCATGGAAACGAGGGAGGACATTACGGCTTCCGTTCTTGCAGGCAAGGGATATACATTCCTGTTGGTCGCTCCGTACATAGAAAGGGCGGACGACGGAGTGATGGACAGGCTCACGGCAATATACGAGTACAGTCTTGACAGGGAATGTCCATTCTATTGCCTTACTTCCAGCGGTATGGAGGAAGTGCTGAAATGGCAGGACATCACCGGTGCCGAGTACCCTTTCTGCCAATCGGATGCCACGTTGCTCAAGACTATGATACGTTCCAATCCGGGTCTCGTGTTGCTGTACGATGGAGTGGTGGTGGGCAAATGGCCGTCCACACGGCTTCCGTCGGAGAAAGAGTTGGATGAGGCTCTCGCAAGTGGCAAGGCCTCCGTTGTGTCATCAGTCTCCAGGCGTGATTTGAATGGAGCGGAGAAGATACTGCTTTGGTATCTCGTTCCTCTGTTGCTTTTCACGTTTGCCGACCGTGCCCGTGTCTTTTGGAAAAAGAGATTTGCAATCAAGAATACTAATCAAAAAAGTTCAAACAATGAGAAAGAAGATTGTAGCAGGTAACTGGAAGATGAACAAGACCCTGCAGGAAGGCGTGGCTCTGGCCACGGAGTTGAAGGATATGCTCTCGGCCGAAAAAGCCAATTGCGAGGTTGTCATCGGCACTCCGTTCATACATTTGGCCACTGTGAGCGAGCTTCTCAAAGACAGCGTGATAGCCGTGAGCGCAGAGAACTGCGCCAACAAGGAGAGCGGAGCATACACGGGTGAGGTAAGCGCAGCCATGGTGAAGAGCACAGGTGCGGAATATGTAATCCTCGGTCACAGCGAGCGTCGCGAGTACTATCATGAGACACCGGAGATACTGAAAGAGAAGGTGGATCTGGCTCTCGCAAACGGTCTGAAGGTTATCTTCTGTATCGGAGAGAGCCTGGCGCAGCGCGAAGCCAACGAGCAGGAGGCTGTATGCAAGGCAGAATTGGCAGGCAGCGTGTTCCACCTTACGGCAGAGCAGTGGAAGAACATCGTCATCGCTTACGAGCCCATCTGGGCTATCGGTACAGGCAAGACAGCCACGGCAGAGCAGGCAGAGGAGATACACGCTTACATCCGCAGCTGCGTGGCTGAGGTTTACGGTGCGGAGGCTGCAGACAACACGAGCATCCTCTACGGAGGTTCTTGTAAGGCAAGCAACGCTCCCGAGCTCTTTGCCAAGCCCGACATTGACGGCGGACTTATAGGAGGCGCTTCCTTGAAAGCTCCCGATTTCAAGGGAATCATCGACGCTTGGAAATAACAGTATATTACAACAGGTTGCGGGTCGCTTGCCTATATGTTAAGGAAAGCAGCCCGCAATCCGTATAAACTTTGCGCATAAACCGTACAAACATATTTTATATGAAATTCTCAACCCTTGTGCTCGGACTCCTTTTAGCTCAGTTTTGCCATGCCCAACAGAAGTATACCGATGCCATTCAACAGAAGGCCGACAACGGCGGCACCCTTGTATTGTACCAAAGCAAGACCATATCGGATCTTGTGAACGGTGTTGTGCCGGAAGGCGCGAATGTGCCCCAGGCAAAGAAAGGTGTCAATGACGGAAATAAATCCAAAGTGCTTGCCGGGGACAGCATAGAGGACAACACAGAGGCGGTCACTCTTGGGCAGAGGGCATACGTCAGAGGGTATCGTATCCAAGTATATTCGGGAGGCAACACCCGTAAGGGCAAAGCCGAGGCCGTCGCTATGGCAGGCAAGGTGAGGCAGAACTTTTCCGATCTGCCCATATATACGCATTTCGTATCGCCGCATTGGATATGCAGGGTAGGCGACTTCCGCACATACGAGGAAGCGAGCGAGTATTTCAGGCAACTGCGCGAGACGGGGCTTTTCCCGGAGGCTGTGATAGTACGCAGTAAGGTGACTGTATATAACTGACGGCAAGGATATGGAACAGCAAGAACTTGAGTCGCACATATCACGGATACTCTCCCTTGTGGGGGAAGACCCTTTGCGTGAAGGATTGGTGAAGACTCCGGAAAGGGTCGCAAAGGCCATGCGGACTTTGACTTCCGGCTATCAGCAGGATCCGGAAGCCATACTCACCTCCGCCAGGTTTAGAGAAGAGTACAAGCAGATGGTAATAGTACGCGACATCAACTTCTACTCTTTGTGCGAGCATCATCTGTTGCCTTTCTACGGCACGGCTCATGTGGCATATATCCCCAACGGGTACATTACCGGACTCAGCAAGATACCGCGTGTGGTGGATTGTTTCGCGCGCCGTCTGCAGATACAGGAGCGTCTCACCAGACAGATATGCGAGTGCATCCAGAATGCTCTTTCTCCGCTTGGCGTGATGGCTGTTGTGGAAGCGCAGCATATGTGCATGCAGATGAGAGGGGTGGAAAAACAAGGTTGCAACCACAACCAGCTACTTCTGCGGAGCCTTCAACCAAGCGAAGACACGTGAGGAGTTTTTGCAGCTTATAGGGAGGTGAGAGAGTTTATCTCAGTATCACCCTCTCTCCGCTTTCCTTGGCAAGCTCTTTCACCAACTTGGTCTTGTCGTTGAACTTTTGCATCAGAGCCTTCATCGTTTCCTTGTCTCCGCACACGGTGGGGTCTTTGGTCAGTTCTATTATGGACTTGATTTCCGCCTGCACTTTCTGTAGTTTGAAGTTCGCCACAAGGTTTGGCAGAATCTCGTCCAACCTTTCGTCTTCGCTTTCTTTCCCGTGTACCTTGCTCAGAGGGATTGGGCTTGTGGACAGGCGGAACGCCAGTTCGCTGATGGCAGGCGAGGGATGGTTTATGAAGAATTTCCGGGCGACGAAGGCAGGTTCCTTTATGTGTGCCATACCCTCTTCCAATACCGAGCGGTAGACGGAAGAGGAGAACTGCAGACCGTCATCCTCAAGGCTATAGTACACGTATTCTATTACCGAAAGCGGGACTTCGTTGCCGTCTTTGTCCTGTATGCAGCACATCAACTTCTCCCCATGCTGAAGAATCATCTGAACTATAGCGGTTTCTTTTGGATTGACGGTGTCGGGGGAGGCTTGTGCCGGGTCTTTGTGTGACGGCTGTTCCGATGCGACAGGAGACATCTGCGATATGTCCACGCCCTGCTCCGCCAGCCGTCTTCTGTCTGCCCGCTCACGTTCTTTCCGTTTCTCTTCCACAATCCTTGCCATTTCCTTGTTTACGGCATCCGATATGAGCCGTTCCTCCAGACGCATGGCTTGAGCCTCTTGCCTGATGTACAGCACGCGCGTTATCTCGTCGGGTATGACGGCTATGCTTGAGGCTATGCTGTGTATCAGCTCGCTCATCTTCTTTGGGTCGCGGTGTGCCGATTCCGACAGGTGGCTCGTCTTGTAACCGATGAAGTCCACTTGGTGCTCTTCCAGATATTTCCGGTATTCCTGCGCATTGTGTTTTCTCCCGAAGCTGTCCGGGTCGTCTCCGTCGGGCAACAGCAACAGTTTTACGTTCATGCCTTCTGCCAAAAGCATGTCTATGCCCCTTTCGCTGGCGTGTATGCCGGCATCGTCGCCGTCGAAGATTACGGTGATGTTGGAGGTCATACGGTGTATCAGACGTATCTGCTCTGCGGTGAGGGCGGTGCCGGACGATGCCACTGCGTTTTCCATGCCGTGCTGATGCATGGCCATCACGTCGGTGTATCCCTCCACCAGATAGCAAAGGTCGCGTTTGCGTATAGCCTCCTTGGCTTGGAAAAGTCCGAACAGTTCGTGCCTTTTGCTGTAGACAAGGCTTTCAGGGGAGTTCTGGTACTTCACGCTCACACCCTTGGTGGCAGCGTCAAGTACACGCCCGCCGAAACCGGCCACTCTGCCGCTGACGGTGAGAATGGGCCATATTACACGTCCGCGGAAACGGTCTTTCAGTTCGCCCGAATCCCATTTTGTGCAAAGACCCGTGCCTATGCTGAGCCTCGGTTCTTTCTCGTTTATCTCGTTGACGAGGTATTTCTCGTAAAAACCTGCGCCTAAGGCGTCTTTGGCGAGAGAATGTGTGCGGCTGTCGGGGCAGAACCCCACTTGGAAGCGTTTCAGTATGTCGTCGCGGAAACCGCGTCCGCGGAAATATGCAAGTCCCACAGCCCGCCCGTCGGGAGTGTTGTACAACTCGTTTTCAAACCAGTTCCTTGCCCAATCGTTCACCACGAACATACTCTCCCTGTCGTTGGCGGTTTGTCTGTCTTCTGCGGTGAGGTTTTCATCCTTTACCTCGATGCCGTATTTGCGCGCCAAGTAGCGTAGGGCATCATAGTACCCCAGCTGCTCGTGCTTCATGATGAAGTTGACAGGACTTCCCCCTTCTCCGCAAGCGAAACATTTGCACAGGTTCTTGGCGGGCGAGACCATGAACGACGGAGTCTTGTCGTCATGAAACGGACAGAGCCCCTTCAGGTTGGCTCCGGCTCTTTTCAAGGTCACGAAATCGGACACCACATCCACGATGTTGGCAGTGTCCAGTATCTTGTCTACGGTAATCCTGTCTATCATAGGGGAAAATTTCTTTCATGTACAAAGTTAGAAAATTATCCGATACCCGGACTCCGTTCTTTGGAAAAAAATGTTTAATTTCGCGCAGTAAAAAGATTGATGCGGACGAAAGATACCGTAATGTCCAGACAGTTCGGCAGGCAGTGATTTCATCCGTCTGAACTATAAAACGACTAACACAATGAACAAGGGAATGGTAGACAGATTTCTCCGCTATGTGTCTTTTGACACACAGTCGTGCGAGGAGTCTGATGGAAAGTGTCCGAGCACGGACAAGCAGAGGGCTTTGGCGGAATATCTGCGTGACGAGTTGTTGTCTCTCGGATTGGAGGACGTGTGTCTCGACGAGCATGCCTACCTCTATGCCACTTTGCCGGCAAACACGGACAAAGCCGTGCCGGTTGTGGGTTTCATAAGCCATATCGACACGTCTCCCGACTGCAGCGGAGCCAACGTGCGTCCACGCATCATCTATGGTTACGACGGAGGGGACATAAAGCTGAACGACGAAGTCACCACCACGGTGAAGCAGTTCCCGGAGTTGTTGGCTCATGTTGGCGAAGATCTTATAGTGACGGACGGAAACACCTTGCTCGGCGCTGACGACAAAGCCGGCGTGGCGGAGATAGTGTCCGCGGTGGTGTATTTGCAGTCCCATCCGGAGATAAAGCACGGCAAAATACGCATAGCTTTCAATCCTGACGAGGAGATAGGCGAGGGAGCCCATCTGTTTGATGTGGAGAAGTTCGGTTGCGACTGGGCTTATACCATGGACGGCGGAGAAGCGGGCGAACTGGAGTACGAGAACTTCAATGCGGCCAGTGCCAAGTTTGTGGTCCGCGGACGGAGCGTACATCCGGGATACGCCAAGGGCAAAATGGTGAACGCCTGCCTGGTGGCAAACGAATTGGCTTCGCTGATGCCTGAGAACGAAACCCCCGGCACCACCGACGGATACCAAGGATTCTTCCATTTGTGCTCCATTTCCGGCAATGTGGAGAACGCCACGCTGTCGTATATCATACGCGACCACGACATGGGGCTCTTCACGGCCCGCAAGCAGATTGTCTTGGACATTGCGGAGCGTGTCAACGGGAAATACGGGCAAGGTACTGTCACCACGGAGATAAAAGACCAGTACTACAACATGAAGAAGCAGCTGGAGGACAAGATGTACATCATAGACATTGCAAGGAAGGCTATAGAAGAGGCCTGCGGCGAATGTAAGGAGGTTCCTATCCGTGGGGGGACTGACGGCGCACAATTGTCATTCAAAGGTCTTCCGTGTCCCAACATTTTTGCGGGAGGACTCAATTTCCATGGCCGGCATGAGTTCGTGTCCGTCCAGAGCATGGAAAAGGCAGTACGCACTATAGTCAAGATAGCAGAACTTACAACGGAACACAATGGCTGAGATACCTTATCTCGTAAAGGACCTCGCTTTGATCCTGATGGTGGCAGGTATAGTCACCATAATATTCAAAAAGCTTAGACAACCGCTTGTGCTGGGCTACATTATGGCGGGCTTCCTCGTTTCCCCGCACATGCCCTACACCATGTCGGTGGTGGACGTGGCAGATATCAAGACGTGGGCCGACATAGGTGTCATCTTCACCCTTTTCTCGCTTGGCCTTGACTTCTCGTTCAAGAAGATTGTCAAGATGGGCACATCGCCGGTCATTGCGGCCATGGTCATCGTGTTCTGCATGATGATGTTGGGTATCTGTGTGGGACATGGGTTCGGGTGGGACAAGATGGACTGCATCTTCCTTGGAGGTATGTTGGCAATGAGCTCCACCACCATAATCTACAAGGCCTTCGATGACATGGGGCTGCGGCAACAGAAGTCTGCCGGCATGGTGATGAGTGTGCTTATCTTGGAAGACATCCTTGCCATCGTCATGATGGTGATGCTCTCTGCCATAGCCGGGGGAAGCAACCCTGACGGCGGGCAGATGCTTGGGTCGGTTGTCAAGATAGCCTTCTTTCTGGTGTTGTGGTTTATTGTCGGCATCTTCGCCATTCCGCTTTTCCTGCGTTCGGTGAGGAAACTTGTCAACAACGAGATGCTGCTCATAGTGTCTTTGGGCTTGTGTTGCGGAATGGCAGTGTTGTCCACCAAGG
>CAVHCL010000083.1:0-1707 GCA_963634425.1 Bacteroidaceae bacterium | reverse complement strand
GGCGCATTCGTTATGGGCAGTATTTTGGCTGAAACGGTGGAGGCAGATAAAATCATCAAACTTGTGGAGCCTGTGAAGAACCTCTTCGGAGCCATATTCTTCGTCTCCGTGGGTATGCTCGTTGACCCGAAGATTCTGATAGATTACGCGCTGCCCATCTTTGTGTTGGTAGGCACGATACTGGTGGGGCAGGCGGTATTGGGAACTTTCGGATTCATGATGGGAGGAGAGTCCTTGAAATCTGCAATGCGTTGTGGCTTCTCCATGGCGCAGATTGGAGAGTTCTCGTTCATCATAGCTTCACTGGGACTGTCGCTGGGTGTCATCAGCGACTTTCTTTATCCCATCGTGGTGGCGGTCTCTGTCATCACCACCTTTCTCACCCCATACATGATAAGGCTTGCCGACCCTTGTTATCAGGTGATGAGGAGGCATCTGCCAAGCAGGCTCATAAACATTCTCAACCATTTTGCGATGAGCCACCCTTCCACAACCCGGCGGAGCGAGTGGAAATCGCTCCTGAAGCAGATGACCGTCAACACTGTGGCTTACTCCATCCTCACGGCCGCCGTGATTACGCTGATGTTCACATTTGTGTTGCCCTTCACCCGCAGGTTGCTGCCGGGCTGGGATCTGCACTGGTACGCCAATGCCATCACGGGGCTGCTCACGGTGGTGATGATAGCTCCGTTCTTGCGTGCCATTGTGATGAAGAAGAACCACAGCGATGAATGGAAACGGCTTTGGGCGGAAAGCAATGTCAACCGCGTCCCGCTCCTGTTCACCATATTGGTGAGGTTTACCATCGCCATGGGATTCATATTCTACATCTGCAATTACCTTACCCGCTTTGCCAATGCGTTGATGATTGTCATCGGTGTGGTGGTGGTTTTGCTGATGATAGCCTCAAGGCAAATCAAGAAACGGAGTATCAAGATGGAACGGCTTTTCATCAACAATCTCCGTTCCCGCGACATCGTGGCGCAGGTAAACGGTGAGAGGAAGCCGCTGTACGAAGGACATCTGCTCGACCGCGACATTCACATCAGCGAGTTTGAGGTGCCTGTGGACTCTCTCTGGAGTGGCAAGTCACTCAAGGAACTGCACCTGCGCGAGCGGTTCGGCGTTGACATGAGCAGTATTCTGCGCGGTTCGCAGAGGCTTAACATACCGAACGGAAGTACAGTCATCTTTCCTGGAGACAGGCTGCAGGTGATAGGCAATGACGAGCAACTACAGAGGTTTGCCACTTCCATGAAGACGGAACTTGTCCCCGAAGACGTGGAGATAGAAAAACGCGAGATGAAGTTGCGCCAGCTCTGCATCGGCAGCAAGAGCGAATTCTGCGGCAAATCACTTATTGAAAGTGGGATACGCAGTAAGTACAACTGTATGGTGGTGGGACTGGAAGAAGGCAAGGAGAACCTGACCAAGATAACACCCTCACGCATTTTCATGAAGGGCGACATCATTTGGATTGTGGGGGAGGAAAGCGACTTGCAGTCGATAGCAGAGAAGAACTGACCACAGCTCCGCCAGAGAAGCAAAAAAGAGGGCTAAGAAAGTATCTTAGGCTAAAAGAAAAACATCCATCGGCTTGAATTGAGGCGTGTGGCAGCGTTCAGGTGAGCGACCGGATTTCATCTGCCGTCAGGCCGGACAGTTCTGCTACCGTCTGGATGTCCATGCCGCGTTGCAGCATCGCCT
>CAVHCL010000082.1:0-4153 GCA_963634425.1 Bacteroidaceae bacterium | reverse complement strand
GGGCGTTGTAGCTGTAGCCCACGGCGTGGTCGCGCAGGAAGTACGCTTGGGTTTGGGCACGGGTGAGCACCTCCGGCGAGTGCCACACGGAGGCTGCCCCCGCGCCGTCGTCGGGCGCAGGGGTGAGCTCCGTTAGGTCGTCGCTGCACGCCGTCATGCCGAGCAGCAGCAGGACGGCGGCGAGGATGTGCACTGTCTTAGTCAGTGCCATTACACGTGTTATTTAATGCCCAAAGTCTTGTAAGCCGTGGGGTATTTTTTCTTTATATACGCTTCCACGGCTGCGCTCACGTCTCCGTCGAAGAACGACCAGATGGGATAGACGCTTAGGTTGGAGTACGACATTGTCTCGCTCTTGTCGGCTTTGATGCTGCGTATCCAAGCGTCAATCCTGTTGTGTACGGCTGCATCGACACTGTCGTTCTCCTCGCGGATGTCGGTGAGGGCTGAGATCAAGTCGTTCAGCGCTTCCGTGCTTCCGCCCGATATTTCGAAGGAGTATTCACTGTTCTTCAGCAGATTGATGGATTGCTTCTTGTAGTCCACTACGACTTCTGCGTCCAACTTGAGCAATCCTTGTTTGATTCCGGTCGTCAGCGTGGCTTGATCGACGTGCATTGTTTCGCCCACGGAGTCCAAGTCGAACCTTATCTGCAAGGCGATGTCGCCACCAAGCCGGCAACCGGCAACCACCGCCAGGCCGTACTTGTTGATGAGATTCTGGATGGCACTATCGGTGCTCGCCTTTTCTTTGTAGGCCGCCTCCACTTTCTTCTTGGCGCCTTGGAAGCCAACCGTAAGCAGCGACTTCATGGGTTTTGTATCATCATCATTCACGGCGTAGTCCTCAGGCGAAGTGCACAGCTCCACAATGGTAGGCAGATCGACGCTGGCGGTAGCCACATTGTAGGTGGCCCCGTAGTGGTAGGCGTCCGACAGGTGCGTCTTGTTCTCGTAGCCATGGTACGCGCCCTTGATGCCCAGCTTGAACTTGCCGTAGGTGATGTCGAACGAGAGCTTCACGCCGAGGCTGTCCGACTTCGTTTCCACGCTGTCGGTGACGGCGCCTTGGGCTTTTGCCGTGCCCTCGGAATTGTAGGTGAACAAGTCGCCGTAGGCGTAGGCATCCTTCGACTCCATCAGTTTATTCACCGCTTTCAGATTGATGACAGAGTTGGTCGTCGCCTTGAAGGCGCTCAGGTCGTAGCCTAAGCCTAAGCCTTTCTGCGACGCTATGGCAATTTGCGCCGCCGAAGCACTGTCGTTGGCCACGGGCTGGCCCTCGTAGGAGGGGCGCTGGATGACGGCCACTTGGCGCGTCTGGCCGCCGGCGCTGATGATGAGCGTGGTGCTGCGGGCCTCGGCGGAGCCAAAGTTGGGGTCGATGCTGACCAGCACCTCGCCGTTGCCCTTGCCAGAGGTGGTGGGCAGATAGATCCACTCCTCGGCCTCCTCGGGCATGGTGATGGTCCAGGAGTCGTTGGAGGTGATGTTGAAGGTGGTCACCAGTCCGTCAATCTCGGCGGAGATGCCGTCGGTGGTCAGGGCATCGCTGACCTCAAGCTGGGTGGTGAACTCATCGCTGCTGCACGACGAGAGCGTGCCGGTCAGCAGGGCGCAGCAAAGGACGGCTGCGAGCGTCATCAGAATCTTTTTCATAATGATTTTTGAAATGTAGGTTTTGCTGTTCTAATGGGTTTCGTATGGGCTCCAAACTCGTGCCCAGTTAAGTTTGGAGCTTTTAGCTCGTAAAGGTTGGCGGCAGCATTTTCGCGCCCGTTCAGAACGGGAACGTGTAGGTCTTGATGACCTTTTTGTTGCTGGCTGCGTTTGGGTCGCTACTGGGGAAGACGACCATCAGATTGATTGTTCCAACCAGCGAGACATCCCTGACCTTGTTCGCTACTTCGTCGCAGACGCGGATGGCCTTGCTGTCATCGCGCTTGTAGGCAACACCACCACCGAATGCCGATGACAGGGCAGCGTCCATCTGGTCGCAAACTTGATCCCCAAAGGCATTGCTGCCAACGGTCTCTGTTCAGTACTTCACGATTTCATCGCTGTCGTCATCGCTGCTACAGGCGGTGAACACTGTTGTTGTCATTGCGCAGCAAAGGACGGCTGCGAGCGTCATCAGATACTTCTTCATATTCGTTTGTTCTTTATTGATTTACTCAATTGTTACGCCTTAATATGTCGTGCCTCTGAAACCCTCCCAACCTCCTTGGTGTGAAATCTCCATCTCACGAAAGGCTCGGCGTAGGCAGAGGCCAGACAGCTCAAGTTTCCGGTGTTTGCACGCCGTCCACCTTACTATCTGTTTGCAAATTTAAGCATTTTTTTTGAATTAAAAAGGAGATTTTTTTTGAAATCTTCTTGAAAGACGCTGTCCCCCCAAAAAAAATCTTGTAAAGTCAGGCGTTGTGTATTCGTGAGTGATGGAATGCGGCAAAAGGGGGCCAAAACAGGCACTATGCTCAATCGATCGAGTGAGTTTAGGGAATAAAAGGTTGTTCCAATGACCAATTTTGTGCAATTTTCGGTTGTTCCAGTAACCTTTTTCTGGTAATTTTTGGTTATTCCAGTAACCTTTTTGTACCTTTGTTGGGAAATTAGGTAAGAGGCTATATGGAAATCCTATTCAAAAAACATCGGATGCTGGTATCGCAGGTCAGTCTGGACCTGGTGCGTGAGATAACCCACACCATAGCATGGGAGAAACCGTTGGTGGCCATCCGCGGCTCAAGGGGTGTCGGCAAGACGACATTGATGCGCCAGTACATTCGCTCCCACTATGGGACGACAGCTGGCGAAGCTCTGTACTGTGTTTTGGACAGCATGTACTTCACCGACCATTCGCTGCTTGACCTCTGCGAGAGGTTTCACCAGATGGGGGGGAAGCACCTGTTTCTGGACGAGGTGCACAAATACCCGAACTGGAGTAAGGAGATTAAGGAAATCAACGACCTCTATCCCGATATGCGCATTACTTTCACTGGTTCGTCGCTTATCCAGATTCTCAATGCCGATGCAGACCTCTCGCGCCGTGTTCTTGCGTACACCATGGAGGGACTGTCGTTTCGCGAATATATCCATTTCTATCATCACATCGCACTTCCCGTTTTTTCGCTGGAAGAGATTCTTGCCGATCCGGACACGGTCTGCAGTAAGGTCAATGCCATGTGCCGTCCCTTGAAACTGTTCGGGGAATATATTAGGACAGGCTACTATCCCTTCTACGACGGTGACGAGACCGAATACTACAGCAGGATAGAGAATGTTGTCTCCTTCATCATTGAACAGGAGCTGGTGCAGTGCTGCGGGATAGACCCGTCGTACACCCGTAAACTGAAGGCCATGCTGATGTATCTGGCGACCAATATCCCCTACGAGGTGAGCATAGCGAAACTGGCCTCTTACCTCGAACTGAACAAGGCCACCGTGCTGAGTTATCTGTCCCATATGCAGAAAGCAGAATTGCTTCATCTGTTGTATTCCGACAACAAGTCCGTGACCAAGATGCAGAAGCCCGACAAGATTTACCTTCACAACACCAATATGCTGTGTGCCCTGTCGCCGGACACCCAGATAGGGACACTCAGAGAGTGTTTCGCCGTCAGCCAGCTGTCCGCAAAGCATACGGTGGAATATGGCAAGTCGCAGGGTGACTTCAGAGTGGATGGCCGATGGACTTTCGAGGTCGGTGGGCCAGACAAGTCGTTTGCCCAGATAGCAGACCTTCCCGATTCCTTTATTCTTGCCGACTCGTTGGAGTTTCCCGTAGGAAAGAAACTCCCGCTATGGATCGTTGGCCTTGTCTATTGACCTCTCAACTTCCTGTTTGGTCGTAAACATATTGGAGCAACTCTCGGCATCTGCTTTCTTTCATTTTATTCTTCACGCCAACGGCGATCATGTCCTCTAAGGTAGTGTGTCCGGTGCCGTTTACAGAGGTGGCGTGCTCTCCGTTATATCCCTCGGCACAAAGGGTGAGGTCGTAGGCTGGGGGTAGATGCCAATGCCATTTGCCGTCACCCTCTTTCCGAACCAGGAAAGAAAAGTTCTTGCAATGGTCGTCCTTGTTGTCCGTTGCATAGTTACCTCAGTTCGGGATAAGCGTTCGTTTGTAATAGTCAATAAGAACCTTCGTTAA
>CAVHCL010000081.1:0-7358 GCA_963634425.1 Bacteroidaceae bacterium | reverse complement strand
ATGTACCTGAAAGGAAATGAGCGATATGGCTGAGAAAAGAGATTATTACGAAGTGCTTGGCGTAAGCAAGACGGCTACCGATGCCGAAATAAAAAGCGCTTACAAAAAGCTTGCTATAAAATATCACCCGGACAGAAATCCGGACGACAAGGAAGCTGAGGAGAAATTCAAGGAAGCCGCCGAGGCTTACGATGTTCTTCACGATCCCCAGAAACGTCAGCGTTACGACCAGTTCGGCCATGCCGGAATGAACGGCAGCGGCGGATTCGGAGGTGGGTCAAGCATGAATATGGACGACATTTTCTCCATGTTCGGCGATATTTTCGGAGGTCACTTCGACGGAGGCTTCAGTGGTTTCAGCGGTTTTGGAGGAAGAGGCGGTGCAAAACAAGTCCATCACGGCTCCGACCTTAGACTGAGGGTAAAACTCACGTTGGCGGAAGTGGCCACGGGCACAACCAAGAAGTTCAAGGTTAAGAAGTACGTCACATGTACACATTGCCACGGAAGCGGAAGCGAAAGCGGAAAGACTGTGCAGTGTGTGCAGTGCAAAGGCTCGGGTGTGGTGTACAAGAGCATAAACAGCCTGTTCGGAAGGATGCAGACGCAGACTCCGTGCCCCTCTTGCGGAGGTACAGGAGAAGTCATCAAGGACAAGTGCCGCGAGTGCGGAGGCACTGGAGTCGTAAACGGGGAGGAGATAATAGAGGTGAACATTCCGGCCGGAGTCCAGGAAGGTATGGTGCTGAACATAAACGGCAAAGGGCATGCCGGAATGAACAACGGAATACCGGGAGACATCCAAGTCTTGGTGGAGGTGGAGGACAACAAAGACTTCGTGCGCGACGGTCAAAACCTTCATTACGAGCTTATGCTTGACCTTCCCACAGCCGTACTCGGAGGTACTGCGGAAGTCCCCACCCTTGACGGAAAGGCAAAGATAAAAATCGACCCCGGGACGCAGAACGGCAAAGTGATGCGCTTGAGGGGCAAAGGGCTGCGTGCCGTACAAGGATACGGTTTTGGCACAGGCGACTTGATTGTCACCGTAAATGTGTATATTCCAAAGACTTTGACAAAAGAAGAGAAGGATATGTTTGAGAAGATGAAAGGAAGCGACAGCATGAAGCCTGATAGCAAAACCAATGAAAACGTTTTCAACAAATTCAAGAAGATTTTCGAATGACATACAAGGAAACCACAGAATATCTGTACAATTCCGCCCCGTTATTTCAAAATATCGGGGCGGGAGCATATAAGGAGGGACTTCACACCACTCGTGCTTTGGACGACCACTTCGGCCATCCGCATATGCGGTACCGCACCATACATGTAGCCGGAACAAATGGCAAAGGCTCTGTCAGCCACACCCTTGCGGCTATACTCCAACACGCTGGCATGAAAGTGGGACTGTATACGAGTCCCCACCTCAAAGACTTCAGAGAGAGAATACGTGTCAATGGGATATGCGTGCCGGAGGAATACGTAGTGAACTTTGTGGAGAATGAGCGTGAGTTTTTCGCGCCTATGCGCCCGTCGTTTTTCGAACTTACCACAGCCATGGCTTTCAAGTATTTTGCAGACGAAGGTGTAGACGTGGCCGTTGTGGAAGTTGGGCTGGGAGGAAGACTGGATTGTACAAACATCATAAATCCCGACCTTAGTGTCATCACCAACATCAGTTTTGACCATATACAGTTCTTGGGCGATACACTGGAGAAGATAGCCGCCGAGAAAGCCGGCATTGTCAAACACGGTGTGCCTGTGGTAATCGGAGAGTCTGCCTGCAGCACAGTTGATGAGGTTTTCCTGAAAAAGGCCGAGTCTATGGGGACAAGCATCGTGTTCGCCGACAGGACAAATGAGCTTCTGCATACAACGGGGAACGAAGACGGCACTTTGGAATACTCCACCCGAAGCTTCGGAACAATAACAGGCGAGTTGGGAGGCTTGTGTCAAGAGAAAAACACAGCCACTATCCTGGCGGCTGTGAAAGAACTCATGAGGTGTGGGTATAACATAAACGACGAATGCGTGAGGTCGGGATTTTCCAAAGTGGTGGAAACCACCGGCCTGTCCGGGCGCTGGCAGACAATCTCCAAAGAACCGCTCACCATCTGCGACACAGGACACAATGTAGGCGGAATGCAATATATAGCTTCGCAACTGAAAAGCACCCCACACGACCGTCTGCACATAATACTTGGTATGGCAGACGATAAAGACGTGGACGGAGTGCTTGACATGCTTCCCAAAGAAGCCAACTACTATTTCACACAAGCGGGAGTGAAAAGGGCGTTGAATGCCGTAAGGCTTATGGAGAAGGCTTTGGACAAAGGTCTGAAAGGAGCTGCTTTTCCTTCAGTACCCGAAGCGTACGAGGAGGCAAGGAAAAACGCCAGTAAAAAAGATCTCATATTCATCGGAGGGAGCACATTCGTTGTTTCAGACATGCTAAACAACATGAATTGACGTTTTTTTGTCCATTATGGAATCAGTTTTTTGTCGTTGTCCTTTGCCTATACCAAGATTTTATGTATATTTGCAAAGCAAGAGTCAAATTTTCTAAAATTAGCAACCAATGGACAAAAAACTGATTTCCGGATTGAACAGAGAAGACTTTCAGGCTGTTGTACAAGGCAAGGAGACAGATCTCTACACACTCACCAACAGTAACGGTATGGAAGTCTGCATCACCAACTACGGGGGTGCTTTGGTGGCCATCATGGTTCCCGACAGGGAAGGCAGGATGGCCAATGTCATTCAAGGACACGACAGCATAAAGGGCGTGATGGAAAGTCCGGAGCCTTTCCTCAGCACTCTGGTGGGCAGATATGGCAATCGTATATGCAAAGGCAAGTTTGTGATGAACGACAAGGAATACAGCCTTGCCGTAAACAACGGCCCCAACCACCTTCACGGCGGACCCACTGGTTTTCATGCGCGTGTTTGGGATGCCGAACAGATAAATCCGCAAGAACTGGTGCTGCGGTACGTCTCGGCATATTACGAGGAAGGATTTCCCGGAGAACTGAAAATGACAGTGAAGTACAGTCTGAGCGACGACAACGAGCTTTCCATAGACTACCGTGGAGTCACCAACAAGAAAACAGTGGTCAACATGACGAGCCACGGCTTCTTTTCTTTGGCTGGCATAGCCACCCCCACTCCTGAAGCGTTGAACAACGTACTTACCATCAACGCGGATTTCTTTATCCCCATAGACGAGACAAGCATTCCCACAGGCGAAATACTGAAAGTGGAAGGAACCCCATTTGACTTCCGCACACCGCATACGGTGGGCGAACGCATTGCCGACACCTCATGCCGGCAAATAGTGAACGGCACCGGCTACGACCACTGCTTTGTCCTCAACAAGCGCGAACCCGGGGAACTCTCCTATGCGGTCAAGTGTGTGGAACCGGCAAGCGGGCGCTGCATGGAGATGTGGACAACAGAGCCTGGCGTACAGTTCTACAGCAGCAACTGGCACAATGGACTCGTAGGCACACACGGCACCGTATACGGAAAACACAGTGCCTTGTGCTTCGAGGCTCAGCATTTTCCCGACAGCCCCAACCACGCCTACTTCCCCAGTTGCGTTCTCCGTCCCGGAGAAGTGTACAAGCAAAGGACAGTGTACAAGTTCAGCGTAGAAGACTAAAGAGACAAACATTCAATATTCAAAAACATTTATCTAAAACAAACAACAATTATGTCAAAAAACAACGGTAAAGCAATCGCAATCATTGCAATGATGTTACTTTTTGCAATGATTGCTTTCGTGACTAACATGGCGGCTCCATTCGGGCAAATCTGGAAATTACAGTATGAGTGGGCAGGCATGATGGGTAACATGATGAATTTTGCGGCATACCTCTTCATGGGTATACCCTCGGGTATCATGATTACCAAGATTGGATACAAAAAGACGGCTCTTGTGGCTCTGGCACTCGGTTTCATCGGCATCGTGGTGCAGTATCTGTCAAGCACAATGGACGGAGCGGCCATCAGCACATACGTTGTCTACCTTCTCGGTGCCTTCATCTGCGGCTTCTGCGTATGTATCCTCAACACCGTCGTAAACCCGATGCTCAACATTCTTGGCGGCGGCGGCAACAAAGGTAACCAATACATACAAATAGGCGGTTCGCTCAACTCTTTGGCAGCCACGCTCACTCCCCTTTTCGTGGGTTCGCTCATCGGGCATGTGACAGAGAAGACATCCATGACCGATGTCTCTCCCCTGCTGCTCATAGCAATGGGCATCTTCGCCGTGTCGTTCCTCATCATATTGCTTTCCCGCATCGTAGAGCCCGAGCAGACCGGAGGCAACATGACGGAGATGATAAAAGGCGCTCTCGGACACCGTCACCTCGTACTCGGAATTATCGCCATCTTCCTCTATGTGGGTGTTGAAGTCGGCATCCCCGGCCAGATGATTTTCTACCTGTCCAAGCCGGTGGCAGAAGGCGGAGTGCTCGGCAGCGCGGCCATAGCAGGTACTGTGGCAGGTATATACTGGCTGTTGATGCTCGTCGGACGTCTCACCTCATCGTTCATCAGCGGAAAGGTGTCTTCCAAGACGCAGATTGTAACGGTTTGCTCCACGGCGATAGTGCTTCTTTTGGCAGCCATTTTCATCCCTGAGACAAACACCATTACACTTCCCGGCAGCGACGCAGCTCCTGTTGATTTGGCATTGTTCCAGCTTCAGGGCGGAGAACTTCCTGTCAAGTGCGTGTTCCTTGTTCTGTGCGGTCTTTGCACATCGGTGATGTGGGGCGGCATCTTCAATCTTGCCACAGAAGGTCTCGGCAAGTACACGGCAGCCGCTTCCGGCCTGTTTATGACCATGGTAGTGGGCGGAGGCATCCTTCCTCTCATACAGGATCTCGCAGTGAACGTTGTGGGTTGCATCCAGAGCTATTGGGTGATAGTAGCGGCTGTGGCATACATCTTGTTCTTCGCGTTGGCTGGCTCCAAAGTAAGCCAAAAAGGTTGACAGACCGTAGGCGTGTAAACAAATTATCACAAAACTAAACTTTAGCAGAAATGAAACTTACAATAGATGATGTCAGAAGCCGTTTCGTCAAGCACTTCGACGGTTCCACAGGTTCCGTATATGCGGCTCCTGGCAGAATAAACCTCATCGGAGAACACACCGACTACAACAACGGTTTCGTGTTCCCCGGTGCGGTGGAGCAAGGGATGATAGCGGAAATCAAGCCTAACGGCACACGCAACGTACGCGCATACTCCATAGACATGAAGGACTATACCGAGTTCTCTCTCGACGACGAGAATGGACCGTCAGCGTCTTGGGCACGCTACATATTCGGAGTGTGCCGCGAAATGATGGCTTTGGGAGTGCCCGTCGAGGGCTTCAACACAGCGTTCGCCGGCGACGTGCCCCTTGGAGCCGGCATGAGCAGCAGTGCCGCTCTCGAGAGCACATACGCTTTCGCACTCAACGACCTGTGGGGATGGAACAAGATAGACCGCATGGAACTGGCACGTGTGGGCCAGCGCACAGAACACAAATATGTCGGAGTGATGTGCGGCATCATGGACCAGGCTATCAGTTGCCTCGGCAAGAAAGGCTCTCTCCTCCGTCTCGACTGCCGCAGCGGCGAGTATGAATATTTCCCGTGGAATCCCAAAGGATACCAACTGATACTCGTAAACAGTTGTGTAAAGCACACTTTGGCTGGCAGTCCCTACAACGAGCGTCGCTTGCAGTGCGAGCACGTGGCTGCGGTAATCAAGGAGACACACCCCGAGGTGGAGTCGCTGCGCGACGCCAGTTACGACATGCTTGAGGAAGTGAAAACCAAGATTACGGAGGACGAATACAAACGCGCCAGATACGTCATAGGCGAAGTGGTGCGTGTGCTCACCGTATGCGATGCGCTCCAGAAAGACGACTACGAGACTGTTGGCAAGATGATGTATGAGACTCACCATGGCCTGAGCAAGGAATACGAAGTCAGCTGCGAGGAGCTGGACTACCTTAACGACACAGCAAAAGAAGAGGGCGTCACCGGCTCCCGCATCATGGGCGGAGGCTTCGGCGGCTGCACCATAAACCTTGTAGCGGACGAACTTGCCCCCAATTTCAAAAAGGTGGTCAAGGAAAAGTTTGCCGCCAAATACGGCAAAGAGCCTGTCGTTATCGATGTGGTCATCGGCGACGGAGCACGCAAGTTGCTTTAAATAGATCTGTTTGTTCCCCCTGTAGAGTTAATCCTTTACAGGGGGATTTTTTTTTACTCCATGACCTCTATGGCGAAAAAGCCTTATAGGTTACTTTCCAAAGTATCTTAGGATACTTGGCGATTTTTATTTCGTACCTTTGCAACCGTTAATTAAAAACTTTTCCACAAATCTTTTGTGTCCTGTCTTCTTTTCTTCCATTGTGTGCTTGCTTTTTCTACCATTGCATGGTTGGCTTTTGTGCCATTGCGTGGTTAGTTTTTGTGCCACTCTGACGGCAGTTTTTATGGGGTCGCATGGCTGTACGGCCATGGATTCTATGCCTGTACAGCCATAGGTTGTATGGACGTACAGCCATAGGTGCTATGGTTGTACAGCCATAGGTGCTATGGTTGTACAGCCAGGGAATCTATGGTTGTACATCATGTGAAGGTGCTTTTCGGGCAGTCCGAGATAGGCTGCCGTGCTTCTGCGAAGTTACGGTTTTATTACGTAACTGCCAAATTATATTCTATTTTTCTCGCACAAGATGCAGGCTTGCCGACAAACAAAGAAATCCGGCAGGGAGTGCTTCCACACCCACGTTGGCAGTCTGAGCATTTGATACGTTTTTTAATGCCGCAAGGATTATTGCGGTTGAGGATGCCCACGTGCCCGCGATGTTATGTGTAGAGGCTTGCTTCGTGCTGGAAAAGATGGAGGTGGTGCCAGAGAGGAGGCTGAAACTGGAGCTTTGTCCGGCCAGCCATTTTAACTTTTAACAAAATTTAACGGGGGGGCGACTGCTGCGCTTTTTATTTTGTAACTTTGCAACTGTTAGAAAACTTTTTCAAAAAAAACACTATGAAACAAAGAAAAATCTACGAAGCTCCGGCCATGGAAGTGGTGGAGATGAGAACCCGGGAGAGCCTGCTCACCGGCAGTGATTTGAGCAGTACGTCAATTGAAGACGGCGACCTGAACGACTTTGAAAGTGGATGGGAGTAAAACCAAGGAAAGGAACAAGACAATGAAGAACAAACACTTTGTTTACGTGGCACTGGCTGCAGCAGCCCTCGCCACCTCCTGCGCTTCGGAAGACATCGCAGAACCACAGAAACAGAACCAGAACCAGGGCGAGACCCGTACAGTGACGCTCACCG
>CAVHCL010000080.1:0-7197 GCA_963634425.1 Bacteroidaceae bacterium | reverse complement strand
ATCCCTGGCTGTACAACCATAGCACCTATGGCTGTACGTTCATAGCACCTATGGCTGTACAGGCATAGAATCCTTGCCTGTACGGCCATGCGACCCCATAAAAACTGCCGTGAGAGTGGCACAAAAGCCAATCATGCAATGGGGGAAACCCCAAGCATCATGTTCAACATCAGAAGTCAAATTGTTTGGCGGTGTCGTGGAAAGTGAACGGATATTTTTTGGATGGAGTCGCTATGACGTGGGGACACGTCACTTCCAGTTTTCATGGTAGCGTACATATAATCAATGATGGTGCAAGAAGAAACCTGCTGTTGTGGTGTAAAGAAAACTGTGTGCGACGGTTGTTGGCAATTGCTGCGGAGTCAACGGAACGTCTTTCTTACACCATAACAGCAGGTTTATTGCATCATAGAATCATTACCTCTTGCTCTTGGCTTTGACCTTCGCCGCGGCGTTCTTCGTAAGGTCGAGGACACGTATATTGCGGAACTTGAGCCCGGCTCCATGACCGAGGAACCCTATGTGTCCGGTCTTGTTGAACATGCCCGGATGGTTGCGGTGGTCTACGGTGTAGGGGTTGGTGTCGCTGCTGTCCGGCGCCACGTTGTGTCCCTTGCAAGCCTCTTTCACATCGCCGTCCAGTATCACCTCACCGTTTACGGTAACTGTGATGTGGTTGCCCTGGACACGAATCTCCTCGGTGCTCCATTCGCCCAAAGGCTTGTGCTTGATGCGCTTGGCAGGGATGACCCCATACACGGAGCCGTGTACCTGATACTCGCGCAAGTCGGCGTAGATGGGGTCGTCGTGGTCTAAGATCTGAACCTCGCACATGCCGTCGTAGGCAGCGTCCACGCCCATCGGGGTGCGTATGCCCACACCGTTGTTGACGCCGGGGCGGAGGAAGCAGAACTCGAAACGGAACACGAAGTCCTGATATTCCTTCACGGTGTACAGGTTGCTCTCGTTGCCGTAGTTGGCGGTGACGTAGATGGTGCCGTTGACGGGCACATAGCCCACCTTGTTGCCTGTCCACTGGTCGAGGTTGGTGCCGTCGAAGAGCAACTCGAATCCCTCTTTCTTCTCCTCGTCGGAGAGGGTGTACACCGGTGACGGCTCCGCCTTGGCCAACATTTCCTTTATCTCCTCTATGGCGTACGTGTTGTCGGCACCGCCGGCAGAGTTGAGGTTTTCGATGGCTGCGGTCAACGCTTCGCGGAGCTGGTTGTAGTCAAGCTCCTCCACGCATTTGCTGGCAATGTCCTTTGTGGCAAGAGCCGCGGTGAGTCCGAGTTCTTTGTCTTTGAGGTATTTGGAGACGTTGATGAACGCGGGCATGGTAGGTGTAGCGCTCAGCGTGCCGATGATTTCTTTCTTGATGTTGGTGTCGTTTGCCAACTGTAGAGCCTCCACCAGACGCGCGCATCTGTCGTCGAGGTCTGTGACGTTGGCGTTTGTCAGGGACACGTAGCGGCGCAAAGCCTCAGCGTCGCCCTCCTTGGCAGCTTTCAGCATGGGCGCGGCAGCCTCGAAGCACGAGCACGACTTGAGAGCCTGCAACGCCGCCTTGTCGTTGCCTTTTTCCCAAATGTCCTGAAGCTGAGCCACGGCCTCCTTGGTGTTGATGGACGCTATGATAGGGTAGAACCTGTCTTTGTGCGTGGCGTTCTTCATCAGGGCGTTTGCCTCGGAGAACTTTTCGGAGGGGCTGAGGAAACCCAGCGATGAAGCCAAAGCTTGGGTATAGATGGCGTTGTTGGAACTGTTGTCCTTGTCCAACAGCGAGGCTATCTTCTGAGCGTTGTCTTTGTTAACCACACCGGGCAATGCGTTTACCGCAGCCGCTGCGACATTGGAGTCTGTGCTCTGGCAGAGAGCCATCACCTGTGTGCCCATGGTGCGTATACGCCGTGCGCTTGCAAGCTGCAGGAGTGCCACAGCCTTGTCGCCCTGTGCCTTGGACAGAACGGCGGGAAGTATGTCGTCGAGCCTGTCGGGGATGCTGCGCAGTGCCGCAGAAGCCGCTCCACTTTGCTCTGTGCCCAGACATTCCAACAAAGCCTCGCAAGCATCGGAGCCTCCTATGTGTCCAAGAGCCTCTATGGCGGCCGTCGCCGGCTCGCCGCCTTTCTTTACCACCTTGATAAGGAAGGGCTTCTGGGCTTCCACCTTGTTGTCTCCGAGCCAGTTGACTATGTCGACTTTACCGTCCGTCTTGACCGAGGAGTATGCCTTTACCACTTTCTTTACGAGTGCTTCGTCCACCATCCCATGGTCTGTGGCATACTTCAGGGCTTCCATGCGATAGGCACGGTCTTTGTTTTTTACGGCTTTAGCTATGACAGCATCGGCATCCTCGCCCAACGACTGTAGCTTGTCGTAAAGAGCTGTGTATTTGACAGCGCCGGTATGTGCGGTGTATTCCACTGGCTTCACTTCCCCGAGCAGACGCATCTGTGAGTTGAGGAACTGGCTCGCCGTCTCGTCAGCTGCTTTGGGAGCCGCCTCCTTCAGAGCGTCATACACAGACTGCTTGTACTGAGGGTGTGCGGAGGCGTATGCCACCACGCCGCTGATAGCATATTCCACAAGGTTGTTGGCGGCTTTTTCCGCCGGTTGCATCATGGAAGCCAACAGCTGCACCGAGCGTGGAGCGGACTTTGCCAAGTCTTCCATTTCACGGTCGAAGTCAGTCTGGTTCTGCACCGGCATCAGAGCCAATGCGTCCTGCACTATAGTCTCTACGGCGCGTTGTCTCGCATCCTGTGCAAAGGAGTGTGCGGCTGCCGCCATCGCAAAGACGGCCGCCAGCAATATTTTGAATGTTCTTTTCATGTCTGTGGGTGATGTTTAGATGAGTTTGCCCCATTCGCCTCTCATGGGTTGGTTAACAAGTAAGTTGGCGGCATCGTCGCCTATGAACAGCTGTGTCTTGGGGTCGAAATGCAGGGTGCGGTGGAGACGCAGTGCACATACACCCATGTTCACTATGGTGGCGCTGTGGTGGCCGTTGCTTTCGTTGAGAGCGAACTGTCTGCGGTCGCGCACGCATTGGATGAAGTCCGTATTGCGCTGCGGCGGGTCGGGCAGGCTGTTGATGACCTCCTGCACGTTGGGTATGGTGCATTCGAATCCCCTGTAGACCTTGCCTTTGGGACCTTCTATATAAGGCACTTTGCCTTGGCTCTCGAAGCCCTCTCCCTCGAGAATGATTTGGCAGCCGTCCTCGTACGTGTAGACGACACTGCGCCAGATGCCCACTGCGTCGGGGTGCTGCTGCGGAGCGTCAATCTCCACCTTTACGGGGAATGTGTCGTCCTTGCCCAAGATGTACTGCACGGGGTCTATGTAGTGCTGCCCCATGTCGCCCAAGCCTCCTCCGTCGTAGTCCCAGTAGCCGCGGAAAGTCTGATGGGTGCGGTGCACATTGTATGGCTTGTACGGAGCCGGACCCAGCCACAGATCGTAGTCAAGTTCCTTGGGGATGGGCTGCACCTCCAAGTTCTCCTTTCCTGTCCAGAAGAATTTCCACGTGAAGCCGGTGGCTCCGGAGATGCGCACTTTGAGAGGCCATCCCAGAAGTCCGCTGTCCACCAGTTTCTTCAGGGGCTTCACGTCTGTGCCGAGTCCGTAGAACGTGTCCTTGAACCGGAACCACGTGTCCAGGCGGAACACACGGCCGTTGCGCTTCACGGCTTCCTCCACACGTTTGCCCTCGCCGATGGTGCGTGTCATAGGCTTCTCGCAAAAGATGTCCTTGCCGGCGTTGGCGGCTTCCACAGCCATGATGCCGTGCCAGTGGCTTGGGGTGGCTATGTGCACAATGTCCACGTCAGCATCGTGAATCAGCTCGCGGAAGTCGTGGTAGGCTTTGGGTGTCTCGTTGAACGATGACTTGGCCTGCTGCATGGCACCGTCAAGATGTTTCTGGTCTACGTCGCACAAAGCCACAAGACGGCAAGTCTGGTCGCTCTGGAAGTGAAGTTCGCTGCGTCCGATACTTCCAGTTCCTATGATACCTCTGGTAAGCTGGTCGCTGGGTGCGATGTAGTCGTTAGCTCCGCCCATCTTGCCCATCACTTCGCGCGGAATGATGCTGAAGAGCGCAGCTCCTGCCGCACCTCTCTTGATAAAAGATCGTCTGTTTAGTTTCATGTTTGGTTTGTTTGCTTGTTTTTTCACTGTTTAGCAAGACAAAGTTATATTTTTTTGCGAATATGCAGACCGTATGGGTGTTTATTTGTTTGTTTTGATGCAAATTTGACGGTTTTTCCATGGAAAAATCTTGAAATAATGCCGTAGAGGAACGTTTTTTCGCACTAAAACGGAAATTTTATGCGACACAGAAGTTTTTTTTTTATCTTTGTGCATGAATTACCTAAAAAAACAGTTGACCGACAACATCTTTTACATTATTATAATGTGTTTAAAATTATGAAAAAACAATTACTAGGAAGTCTTCCCGTAGCGGGTGTGATAGCTTTCGCACTTGCGTCGTGTGGAACAGACAAGTCGGACAGCGTTAAGCTGACAGATGCGTTGGACAATGAGGCATGGAACGTCTCGCAGTGGATTTCGGCTGCCAATGCGCCGGTGGTGACAGGAACAGTGGCAGGAGCTAACGAGAGAGCTGCGGATGGCGCCAGTTGGTTTGTCTCTACCTTGAAGAACGAACACAAGGTGGTGTCGGCCAAGTGGATGACGAGCGGTCTGGGTGTGTATGAACTGTATGTCAACGGCCAGCCTGTGGGAAAAGAGGTGCTGAAGCCCGGCTTTACGCATTATGCAAAGACTAAACGCTCGTTTACGTACGACATAACGGACATAGTGGAAGCCAAAGAGGGTGGGGAGAACACGTTCTCTGCACAAGTGACCCCCGGATGGTGGGCGGACAAGATAATAACCCCCGGAGGACACGACGGTATGCTGGGCAAGAAGCCCGCGTTCCGTGGGGTGGTGGAACTTACCTATTCCGACGGGACCAAGAAACTCTACGGCACCAACACACAAGACTGGAAAGCCGGAGTGGCAGGACCGGTGAAGCACGCTGCCATCTTTGACGGGGAAGAGTATGACGCCAGAGAACTGCCGGGGTACGACACACCGGAAAAATTGTCCACCCCGGACGTTAACAACGAATTCAACGGAGAGATACTTCCCACCAATGGAGCCGAGATCTATCTTCGTGAGGACTTGGCTCTCGCTCCGGTGAAAATGTACACCTGGGAGACTATAAAGGGCGCCAATGCCGACGAGTACGGAACGGTGGTGGTAAAGGATGAATATAAGGACGGAGACGAGATAGTACTTCACCCCGGAGAGAACCTCGTGGTGGACTTCGGACAGAACGCCGCAGCCGTGCCCTCGTTTGTGTTCCGCGCCAAGGAGGGGACTGTGCTGACTTGTCTTCCAGCCGAGCTGCTCAACGACGG
Source organism: Bacteroidaceae bacterium (assembly GCA_963634425.1). Taxonomy (GTDB): domain Bacteria; phylum Bacteroidota; class Bacteroidia; order Bacteroidales; family Bacteroidaceae; genus Physcousia. The sequence goes on along the minus strand of CAVHCL010000080.1, from coordinate 1,765 downwards.
CAATGGAGCCAAGAGCCGTGGCATGGACGGACCGGAAGGCAGCGTACACCGTCTCAACCTGCGTGTCCCCGACATAGGCATGAGACTGACATACACCTTCGCCGATACAGACAAGCCAGTGTCGTTCATGCCAACATGCACATTCTACGGTTATCGGTTGGTTTCTGTAACGGCTACCGACGATGTGACGATAAAGAGCATAAAGTCCATCCCTGTGACTTCCATTTCCAAAGAGATGGAGACAGGAAACATCACCACGGGTAACGAACTTGTAAACAAGCTGATATCAAACACTTTCTGGGGACAACTCTCCAACTACCTCTCCGTTCCCACGGACTGTCCGCAGCGCAACGAACGTTTAGGATGGACGGCTGACACCCAAGTGTTCTCGGAGACGGGTACGTTCTTTGCGAATACCAGACTGTTTTTCCACAAGTGGATGAGAGACATGAGAGACACACAGAGTCCGTTTGGCGCATTCGGCGGTGTGGCGCCTTTCGGCCAGTATGGGGCAGAACCGACATCCATGATGCGACTGGGGTGGTGTGACGCAGGTATCATAGTTCCCTGGGTGGTGTGGAAACAGTTTGACGACAACGAGATAGTGGACGAGAACTGGGACGCAATGGAAAAACTGATGAACCACATCAATGAGACGAAGTATGACCACAAGACACTTGCTGCCGAAAACGGCAACTATCAATGGGGCGACTGGCTGAGCTATGAGCCTCTTGAGTCTTGCGGAGGCGGAATATATATGCAGGACGAAAACGGAGCTACCGTCATACGCCCCGAGACATACGAGTACTGGAATTATCTGAGTGCATGCTATTGGGCTTCCAACGCCGGCATGATGAAGGATATGGCAAAGGCTACGGGGCGTAATGCTGACAAGTATGACAATATGCAAAAAGAAGCCGTCAAATATCTCAAGGAGACATTCTTCAACGAAGACGGGTCATTCAAACAGGATGTTCTCAACACTATGCAGACACCTGCCCTTTTCGCCCTAAGAAACCATCTGGTGGAGGGAGCGGCAAAGGAAGCAACCATAGCACGTTTGCGCAAGAATTTCAACGAACACGGAAATTGCCTCCAGACAGGCTTCCTCGGCACGTCAATACTTATGTCGACACTTACCGAGAACGGAATGGTTGATGTCGCATACGAACTTCTTTTCCAACGCAAGAACCCGAGTTGGCTTTACTCGGTGGACAACGGAGCAACGACAATATGGGAACGCTGGAACTCATATATGTTGGACAAGGGTATGGGACCGCAGGGCATGAACAGTTTCAACCACTATGCCTATGGTGTAGTCTGCGAATGGATATGGGAGACCGTTGCCGGTATCGCTTCCGATGCGGCTCAGCCCGGCTTCAAGCACATCATTATGAAACCTGTCCCCGACAAGAGACTTGGCTTTGTGAAAGCTGAATACAAGTCTGCGGCAGGCGTAATCAAGAGCGAATGGAAGTATGAGGGCGACAAGTGGATATGGAACTTCACTATCCCCGAAGGCACCACGGCATCCGTTACTTTGCCCGGAGAGACTGAGGCGTTTGAAGCCAATGCCGGCAGTTACACATTTGAGAAATAAGGCATAGCTGTTTAGTGAATGTAGACGGACATCAAAGATGGGCAATTGGCCCACTATTGATGTCCGTCTACATTCGTTTTTTGCGGTGCGCACGTGTAATATATTATATAATATAATGTGTGCATAAAAAGTTTTGTGTTGTAGTGTGAAAAAAGGTCCTTTTGT
>CAVHCL010000079.1:16229-18508 GCA_963634425.1 Bacteroidaceae bacterium | reverse complement strand
CAATGTTTCATTATCTCCTTGCAAAGATAGTGCAAACCGAGTGAAATACAAAAAGGAAAGGCATTTTTTCTTTTTTATTTCCGAGGTGCAGCCTATCCTCGGCTGCCGCGTCACTCCGCCACTTCGAAGTCCTCGTTGTGCACGCCGCTGATGGCCACGGTATACCCTCCGAAGTCCATGACGAGCTGGCGGTCGCGTTTTATGCGTATCACATACCCTTCATGGTTCTTGAAAGGACCCGTGAGCACACGCAGCTTCACATGGTCCTTGGCAAACTTGACGAAAGGGGTACGCAGGAACGTCACCCGTCCGGGGGCGTTCTCCGTGACCGCCATAAAAGGCCTCATCAGACTGTCGGGGATGGATGCCGGACGGCCTGTGCTACAGTTGTTGACGAGAAAACATTGAGGAAAATTGCGGATAAGGAAAGACCTCAGTTGTACTGTACTGCCCTGAAGGAAGACAAGACCGCTGAAAGTGGGTTTCTCTTCTTTCATGATGCCTTTCCCGTCCGGCTTCTTCTTATACCTCACGGTACGGTGAACGAAGCACCTGGGCCTGAAGTCGCCCTCTATCTTTTGTGTGTTGAGTCTTTTCTCAAAACAGTCGGCTGACATATGCCGAATGAAGATATACCCCCAAGGGGCATCTTCTTTGTTTTTGGACATTTCTCCCACTCCCGAAGCCGACGCATCATCAGCTCCAGCTATGTGGATGCCGTTTGGTAAACGTCTGTCGCTGTGTACATTGTGTACGTTGTGCACATTGTCTACCCCGGCTGTAGATGAAAGAAGCGAGCAATCCTGCGTCATTTTCCCCGTCTACTTTATGTCATTGCCGGCTGTCGTCACTTTGTGGCAGACTCACCGGTTTTCCAACGACATTGTCCATAAACCCATGTCACCAAAATTGTCCGACCCAAAAAGCCGGATGTTCAACAAATGTGCGTGTCTTCCCGAAAGCGAGACACGACTCCATGCGCAAAGGTATTGCTTTTTTTTAGATTTCTTATCATTTTAGGACGGAAAAATTAATTATGCTTGCTTTTCCGCACTTATTCTGTGTATTATCTTTCTGTTAGCCTCATTGATTCTTGACATGTCTATTGAGCTCAGATACACTTGTGTGGTCCTTAGGGAATTGTGCCCCATACCTTCGCTAATGACTGAGATGGAGATATCCATGTCCCGTGCGATGCTTGCCCAAGTGTGACGGGCGACGTATGTGGTGAGGGGAATCTTCAAGCCTATCATCTTCCCTATTTTCCTCAGGCTGCGGTTGACGTTTTCCCTCATACGCCAGTATTGACTGTATTCCGTGCCGTCCGTCTTACGTATGACAGGCAGCATATAAGGCGTGTCTTTGGTAAGATGTCTGTAACGTTCCACTATCTCCCGTTGTTCCTCTTCCCATGCCACAGTCAGGTGCTGGTTGGTTTTCTTGCGGCAATAGCCCACCAGACCGTTCCTAAGGTCGGACTTGCGCAGGAAGGCAATGTCCACGAATGACATTCCGCGCATATAAAAGCTGAACATGAACACATCGCGCGCGAAAGACAAAGCCGAGTCTTCTGGAAGTTGCAGCCTGCGTATTGACTGCAACTCCGCGGCTGAGATGGCCCGTTTTTGTGTCTTGATGTACGACAAGTGCACCCTGCCGAACAAGTTTCTGTCTGCCAGCAGTCCATCATCGACGGCCTTGCACAACAGGGTGCTGAGTGTACGGAGGTAAAAGCTGATGGTGTTCCGCTTCAACTGTCTGTTTACAAGCCATGCCTCGTAACGCTCCATCATGTGGGGCGTGAGCTCGTCGAAAGCCAAGTCCGCTCCATTGCGGAACTCCTTGAAGCGTCTGTAGGCATTGCTGTACGTTACGGATGTCCCCTGCCGCCTCATCCACTCTTTCTTAGTGACCTGCTCGCGCAAGAACATGAAGACAGTCCTGTATGTCCCGACTTTCCTGAAGATGTCGAACAGTTCTTCCACAGAAGACTCTTCGTTGTCGTTTGCCGCTTCGTTGAGGATGTTTTTCCACTGCTTCAACTCCCAATTGACTTTGCGTCGCACCAACTCCAGCTCGGGTTTTCGCCAGTCGTCGGCGGGTATCACCACCGCCGCGTCATTAGCGTCCCACTCCTCAGGGTAGATGTGGCATCCGGAGGTAATCCATTTCACTCTTCGTTTGTATGTCACCTGATAGTACAGCGTGCCCACTGCTCCAGGCACTAACGAAGGACGGAATTTCAATTTTACTGTTGCCATAGGATCTCTGGTTTTATA
>CAVHCL010000079.1:2294-16219 GCA_963634425.1 Bacteroidaceae bacterium | reverse complement strand
GGTTTTATAAGTTGTTATTGTTATGTGATTCGAGGCGTGTTCTAAAAAATCCACGCATGGTCAAATTTCAGAACCCGCCATGTGTGAGGTTTACAGGAAAAAATGTACCTTTGCACTCGTTTTCGGAGACAAATGTCAAGTATTAAAATATGTATGGAAATGGACAACAAACGACCTCTTATAGCCCACTTATGTATGTTTTGCGCAGGCGCATTTTGGGGACTGATGGCTCCTGTGGGAAAAGACGCCATGCTAAACGGCATTGACGGCATCGACCTCGTGAGCTTCCGTGTGCTCGGCGGAGCCGTTCTCTTCTGGCTCACCTCTCTCTTCACGAAAAAAGAACACGTTCCGGTGAAAGACATTTTCCTGTTCGGCGCAGCCGGCGTCTTCGCCCTCGTGTTCAACCAATGCTCCTACACCATAGGACTGAACATGACCTCGCCAAGCAACGCCAGCATCATGACCACCTCCATGCCCATCTTTGCCATGTTCCTCTCGTTCCTGATCCTGAAAGAACCCATCACATGGAAGAAGGCGCTGGGTGTGCTGACGGGATGCGCCGGTGCGGTCATCATCATAGTGACGAGCGCCACGGCAGGCAATGCGAGAGTCGGCAACATCTGGGGCGACCTGCTCTGCATGTCCGCCCAGCTGTCTTTCGCCCTCTACCTGTCGCTATTCAAAAATCTGCTGTCGAAGTACTCGCTCTTCACCATCAACAAATGGATGTTCGCCTGGGCCACGGTCTTTATTTGGCCGTTTACCGCAGGTCATGTGGCAGCCATCGACTTTGCCAGCGTCCCCATGTCGACATGGTGGGAAACAGGCTACGTGATATTCTTCGGAACCTATATGGGCTACATCTGCATGATGATGGGGCAAAAGACCTTGCGTCCCACAGTCGTCTCAGTTTACAACTACGTCCAGCCGCTGGTGTCCGTCACCGTGAGTGTGGCGGCAGGACTCGCAGTCTTCAAGGGGATGCAAGCCGTCGCCGCCGTCCTTGTGTTCTCCGGCGTATGGCTGGTGGTGAAGAGCAAATCGAAGAGGGACGCGGAACTTGAGGCACAAAAGAAAGCATGAAGATTGTCGCACACATAAGTACGGATTTTGAGTCGAAGTTCGGGATTCCCAGACAAAGCGGACTGGTGGAGGGAGTGAGAGGAACAATAGTGTTCACTCCCGAATACCGTAACGCCGAGGCTCTGAGAGGGCTGGAGGACTTCTCACATATATGGCTGTTGTGGGACTTCTCCTTGGCCCACAGGGATGCGGGCTGGTCGCCGACTGTGCGCCCCCCACGCCTCGGAGGCAACAAGCGCATAGGCGTGTGGGCCACGCGCAGCCCTTTCCGTCCCAACAACATAGGGCTGTCGTCCGTAAGGATAACCGACATACGGACGCACACCGACGTAGGGCCTGTGATAGAGGTGGAGGGCGCCGACCTTATGGACGGGACTCCCATCTACGACATAAAGCCCTACCTCACATTCACGGACTGTCATCCGGAAGCCAAGGACGGTTTTGCCGGGGAACTGTACGAGACTGAGCGTCCGTTGGAAGTGGAGATGCCTGACGACGCAAGACACCTCCTCACCCCTCTTCAAGAGAAATGCCTAAGGGGAGTGATAGCCTCCGACCCGCGTCCGCAATACCAGCATGACCCGGGAAGGATTTACGCCATGGCGTTTGCCGGACACGAAGTTAAATTCCGCATAGATGGAAGAAAGGCGCAGATTGTCTCCTTCGCCCTCACCTCTTCCTCCAAACGGTGAAACTCGGGTTGACCCTCATGTAGACTCCGAACGAGAAATTGGTTTCCGAGGTGTTGCGGAGCATACACTGACAGGCTTCCGCCTCCACGCCCACTGCGTAGCCCTTGGCAAAGGGATGGCAGTAGTCGGCGCGCAGATACGCGGCGGTCAACTTGGGGACACTCGTGCCATCAATGACGCTCAATGTGTTGAAAAGTTTGTTGCCGTACAAAGACACGAAGTGATGCGGAGCGTACACCACGCCAGCCTGCAGCCCTATGTTTTTCCGCAGAGCCGCATCCACATTGACATGAAAGGCTACACCCTCGTCGAAAGGCCACATCTTGCCGCTCTGCTGATAGGCAAGCACCACGTTTGCCTGGGCACCGAGATGCGTAAGCGCCTTTTTGCCTGTGTTCCACTTCATGCCCGCTCCGAGGCTCATGTTGCAGATGGTCTGCACGCCCATGTCGGTAGTGTCCTGTTCGCCTCCGCGGTGCTGGATGACAAGCTGCGCAGGCATGTACCAATGCACCCTACTGTCTTCTCCGTTGAAGGGGACCCTCCAATTGGAGCCAACAGTGAACGCTTCCTGGTGCGTGTCCATATTGAAGATATAGCTCTGCCAGTTTACCCATGTGTCGGAGTGAAGACGTGCCCTGTCCCACAGCAACTGCACGCCCATCTCGGGGTCTTGCGAGAGATTGGCCTCCGGGTTGTACAAAGGAACGACAAAACCGTGGTTCTGCCCCCCGTAAATATTGCCAAGGACAATGGTAAGACGGCGGAACTGCGCCTTCGCCCTCACCCAAGGGAGGACATGCGCTCCGCGCTGGTATTGGCTTCCCTTCCACATACCTATGTCCTGATAGGCGTAACAAGGGTATTTGTTGGCTCCGTTGAAGATGAGTGCGTGGCATCCGAGCTCAATCTCTATCCTCTCCAGCGGAGTGTACACCAACTTAGGCTGCACCCACAGGCCTGGCAACGAATAACCTTTGCAGAGGACACTGTTGTACTCGTTGTCGCGGAAGAAATCGAGATTGTCCACCTCAATCCTCAAAGCACCCACAGACGAGCTGTCGATACGGTAGGAAGAGGTTGCAAGAGCGTCCCACATCTGAGCCTTTGCCGCAGAGACGAGAAACGACAATGCTGCAAGGAAGACTGCTCTTCTCACTTCTTAACTCCCTTGTATACGAGGTACAGGACAGCCGCAACAGCCAAAGCCACAATGGCATACTTGAGTTCGGCGCTATACGATGCCACCGCCGCATCGAGTTCTTCGTAGCTTACCACCGTGGCGAGATAATAACCGATGCCCGCAAGGATGCAGTTCCACACCCCGGCGCCAAGAGCCGTATAGAACACGAACTTGCCGAGCTTCATGCGCGCAAGTCCCGCCGGGATGCTGATAAGCTGGCGCACGGCAGGCACAAGCCGTCCCACGAACGTGCCCACCGCTCCGTGCCTGTCGAAATAAGCCTCGGCAGCCTTCACCTTTTCTTCGTCTATCAGGCACATGTGCCCGAGTCTGCTGTTTGCAAACTTATATATAATAGGTCTGCCAAGATAGTAAGCAAGGGCGTAGTTGAACAAAGCACCTATCACAGCACCAAACGTGGCGCACAACACCACCAGCGCCAAGTTAAGTTCGCCTGTGGCACGTGCAAGATACGCCGCAGGCGGAACCACCACCTCGCTGGGGAAAGGAATGAAGCTACTCTCTATGGCCATGAGGAAAATAATGACCCAATAGTTGAGGTGCTCGAGACACCATGCAATGAACGGAAGACTTTGCATAAGAAGATTACATTTATTTGTTCTGTGTTTATAAGAATTTCTTTCGGAAAGCGTTTCTGCCGGACGTTTTCCACCTAAACCACGAGCCGGCTATCCAAAACGGCCACGCCAGTTCGTACCACATGTTGGAGATAAAACAACCCGGCACGCCATAACTGCGGCATACCCTAAAGAATGCCCACGAACGCACCAACATACCGATGAGCAGCATGACGGGCACGGCTACCAGCACCGCACGTTCTCCACGGAAGACCACCATCGTGGCGGCACCGAACAAAAGCAGGAGCAACGGCAATACCACATCCATGAAGCAACGCACCTTGTAAAGCAACGGGCGGCGCGTACGCGAAGCGACTTCCATTAAGTACATCCTGTCCTGAGTCCAACGGTTGACACCACAGAGGCGTTCCGTCAGGACACAGTCCCTCCCCATTGCCGACGCGCAACGTCCCGGCTCCACCTGTCTGTTGAGCAACAGTGTGGACGCTCCACACAAGAGGATGTTATCCTTGCCGAAGCCGCCATTTCCCATAAAGAAGCCGGCACGGCAAGCAAACAAGCTGTCCTCCGCCGCCACAGGCTTGCCTTTCTCCGCCCAAGGCATCCACAGGCACTGCCGCCTCAAACGCATCCATTGATACTTGGTGTCATCGCCACGAAGCGGCAACTGCAAAACCACAGTACCTACCACGGCATCCTTGTCCTCTCCGCAATGCGAAGCAAACGACACAAGCCATGAGGAAGAAGTCGGACTGCATCCGGCATGAGAGAATATCACCCAATCGGTGGGGGCTGAACGGAGACCGAGCGTCATGGCAAGACGCTGAAGGCTGATGTCTTTGGCTGACGCGGGAACGGAACAATGGCTGAGTATGCGGTACTTACCCTCCATATCCTCCAGATACCGCAGAGTTTCGTCCTCGCTACGAATATCCACTACCGAGACGTACATCTCGCCCGGATAATCCTGACTGAGGAAAAGAGGCAAGGACTCCCTCAACTCCTGTTCCTGATTGTGAGCCAACAGCACAAGTGTAACAGGAGGACAAACCGAACCGCCGCCTTTCCTGCCACCTGCCGCAAGACGGGCATACGCCACCTTGCCGACGGCAACAGCCAAAGAGCAAATCCAAAGCAGAACCGCCACAACAAGCAGACACATAGCCGTCACTTCCATAACAGCCCGTCAGGAAAAGTCCTCTGTGACATAACCTGCCGGCAACGCGCGGCAGTTGTACTGGCTTGCCATTATCTCTCCGTACGCACCCGCAGAACGGATGGCAATGAGGTCGCCACGCTTAGTGCCATTAATGCCACGTCCCTCGCAAAACACATCGCTGCTCTCGCAGATGGGACCCACCACATCGTAAACCTCTTGCGGAGCGTCACTGGTGATGTTGTCTATATGATGGTAAGCTCCATAAAGAGCCGGGCGGACGAGATCCGTCATCCCTGCATCCACAATGGCGAACTGCTTATGCTTGGCTTTCTTGACATACAGGCAACGTGTGATAAGAGAGCCGCACTGGCACACTACCGAACGTCCCAACTCAAAATGCAGACGCTGCCCCTTACGGAGTTTCAAATGACGGGCATACGTCTCGAAATAAGCGTGGAAGTCGGGGACCGGATGTGCATCGGGGTTCAGATAGTCCACGCCAAGTCCGCCGCCGACATTGAGGTTCTCCACCTTTATGCCTTGACGCTCCAACCTGTCCTGCAACTCGTTGATACGGAGGCATAAGTCCACAAAGTCCTGCATATCCAATATCTGGCTGCCGATATGAAAGTGCAAACCCACGAAGCGCACATTGTCCATGCCTTGAGCAAGACAGATCACCTCCTCCATGTCGTCCATGGCAATGCCGAACTTGTTTTCCGCCAAGCCTGTGGTAATATTGGCATGAGTGTGTGCGCCCACGTCCGGATTGATGCGGAAACTGACATTCGCCACTTTCCCCATACCGGCGGCTATCGTGTTTATCACATCCAATTCGGGGACGCTTTCCACGTTGAAGTACTGTATTCCAGCATCCAAACCAAGCTTTATCTCCCAGTCGCTCTTGCCAACTCCGGCAAAGACTATACCGGAAGCGGGGAACCCTGCATTGAGGCAAGCCTCTATTTCACCTCCGCTCACACAGTCGGCTCCCATGCCAGCCTCTATGATATGCGCCAAGACCTTGGGATTGGCGCAAGCCTTCACCGCATAGTGAAGATGCCACCCCTCGTGCTTGCTTATCTCTTGCCCGATAACAGCAAGAGTCCGGTCCAGAAGAACCGTATCGTAATAGTAGAACGGTGTCTTCACCGTCTGAAATCCTTGTGTAGGAAATAATACTTTATCCATACCTCATCGTTAATATTGACGGCGTGTCCTGAAAAATCCACGCTCGATTAAACATCCACCGAAAGCCCTTGACGACCTCTCCCATCGTTGTTCTACGGCGCTACTTCTTGAACAACGTGTCCGAGAGAGCCTGCAGAGCGTCTTTCTTGTCGCCCTTGCGCACGAGGAACGAGATGTTGTGGTTGCTGCCGCCATAACTTATCATACGTATGGGAATATCCTTGAGAGCCTGGCAAGCCAGAGTCTCGAATCCAACGTTGGAACACTGGAGGTCGCCAACCACACAGATGATTACCATATCCTTGTCGACATTGACCGTGCCATACTTCTTCAGTTCGTCTATGATGTCCGCCATGTGCGACATATTGTCTATGGTCACTGAAACGCCGACTTCAGAGGTGCACACCATATCTATGCTCGTCTTGTATGTCTCGAAAATCTCGAACACCTTGCGGAGAAATCCGTGTGCCAACAGCATACGGCTGCTCTGTATCTGTATGCAGCAGATGTTGTCCTTGGCAGCCACGGCTTTAATGACACCCGGCTGAAAGCTGTTGTTGATGATGGTGCCCGGAGCCTTAGGATCCATGGTGTTGAGCAAGCGTACCGGCACACCGGCAAACTTAGCGGGCTGGATGCACGTGGGGTGAAGTATTTTTGCGCCGAAGTAAGCCAGTTCCGCAGCCTCTTCGAAGTGCAACTGGCGTACGGGCTCCGTGTTGTCCACGATGCGCGGGTCATTGTTGTGCATGCCGTCAATATCCGTCCATATCTGTATCTCATCGGCCTGGATGGCGGCACCTATAAGGCACGCAGTGTAGTCGCTGCCGCCACGGAGAAGATTGTCAATCTCGCCATAGGCGTTGCGGCACACGAACCCCTGTATGACGTATATTTCGTAACCAGGGTTCTCCTTTAATGTCTCGAGGCATTTTTCCTTGATGTAGTTGATGTCTGGCTCAGCGTTTTTGTCGGTACGCACTATGTCCAGGGCACTCAGAAGCAAAGCCTTCACACCTTTCTCCAGCAAGTAGTTGGTGACCATGTTGGTGCTGATAATCTCGCCTTGCGCCAATATCACTTTTTCCTCGAAAGACGTGAAATGCACCTTGGTGAAAGAGCGCAGGTAGTCGAACTCCTCGCCTATGAACCTGCGGGTCTTCGCCTTCCACTCCTCCGTGCTGTAGAGTTGTTCCACATGAGCCATATATTTCTGCTCCAACCGATTGATGACGGTATTGGCGCCCTCGGGGTTCTTCTTGTAGAGATAGTCCGAAATCTCCACCAGTGTATTGGTGGTGCCGGACATTGCGGAAAGAACCACCACCTTGGATTCGCCATCGGACGTTATGAGTGCAGAGACATCCTGCATTCTCTTTGGGGTACCAACTGACGTACCACCGAATTTCAGTACTTTCATCTTTATTATTGTATGTATATTCTTATTTATATGTCTGTTCCGTCTCCCTCAACACGCCGTCTCCGCACACATACACCCTACCGGGGAAGATATCAGGCCAAAGAGGATTATGCGTACTCATTATCACGGCCGTTCCTTGTTGACGGCGTATATCGTCTAAAAGCGCAAGCACCATTCTGCCGTTTTCTCCGTCAAGGTTTCCCGTCGGCTCGTCGGCGAGAATGAGCTTAGGGTTGTTGAGCACGGCACGGGCTATGCAGACCCGCTGCTGCTCTCCGCCAGAGAGAGCGTATACAGGTTCGTCACGTTTGTTGAGCAGCCCCACCATTGCCAGGACTTCCCCTATGCGTCTGAGCCGTTCGTCCTTCCTGCCCCAATCCGTGGCGCGGAGCACAAAGTCGAGGTTGGCGCTCACCGTGCGGCCGAGCATCAACTGGAAATCTTGGAAGACTATGCCCATCTGCCTCCTGAGAAGATAATGTTTGGCCGGCTTCAATTTCATCATGTCGAAGCCCAACACTTCCGCCGTGTCCCCTTTGCACGGAAGCTCTCCGTAAAAGGTCTTCAGAAGCGAACTCTTACCGCTGCCAACCGCACCTGTGAGATAAATCATGTCCTTCTCATCCACGTTCAAGTTGACGTTATGAAGGACAAGATGTTCTCCTTGATGTATGTCTACGTTTTCGTATTTGAGTATCATATTCCACAACGTTAAAGATACACCACTAAGGTCGTGGCACTATGTGTGCCCTCAGTGCTTCTTCCATCCCGGTTTGTGGCGTGCCATCAGCTCGCGCGCCATGTCCTCCAGACGCAAATTTTTGGATGTGAGCAACACTATAAGGTGATAAAGCATGTCCGAACCCTCATATATGAGACGTTCGTTGAGACCGTTCGTAGCCTCTATCACCAATTCCAAGGCCTCTTCGCCCACCTTTTGCGCCATACGGTTGAGTCCATCCTTGAAGAGCGAGGTGGTGTAACTGCCCTCCGGCATCTCCTTGTACCTTGTCTCAATGAAGTCACCCAATTCGGACAAGAAGAGCAATGGATTCGCCTCGTTGCTCTCTCCCCAACACGTGTCTGTACCGGTATGGCACACAGGTCCGTCGGGACGGACTTTGACAAGAAGAGTGTCGTGGTCGCAGTCAATCTTTATATCCTCAACATGCAGGTAGTTGCCCGAGGTCTCCCCCTTTGTCCAAAGGCACTGGCGCGAACGGCTGTAGAAGGTGACAAGACGTGTCTCCACAGTCTTGTCGTAGGCTTCTTTGTTCATGTATCCGAGCATAAGCACCTTAGAAGTGCACGCATCCTGAATGACGGCCGGGACTAAGCCACCGCCTTTGACGAAATCTATTTCCATTTTTCCGATTGTTTGGCCATAAAGCCTTGTTTTATTACTTCCGCCCACAAAGGAGCTATACATTTATATAATATGTCTTGTCTGTTGCGACGATGCCACAAGAGAGGGACTCACATCCTTACGCACACGCCCTCTTTGCGGAGATACCGCTTCAACTGCGGTATGGCTATCTCGCCGAAGTGGAACACACTGGCCGCCAAGGCAGCGTCGGCATGCCCCAAGGAAAAAGCGTCACGGAAATGCTCCATAGTTCCCGCTCCTCCCGAAGCGATGACAGGAATGGCAAGCATCTCGTGAAGCCGCGAGAGCTCCTCGTTGGCAAAGCCCTCTTTCACTCCGTCGTGGTTCATGCTGGTGAAGAGTATCTCTCCAGCCCCTCGTTCGTTTACCTCGTGAGCCCAATCGAAGAGCGTACGTTCTGTGGGAACACGTCCACCGTTGAGATAACAACGCCACACGCCTCCGTCGCACCGCGCGTCTATGGCCACCACGCACACCTGACTGCCGAAGCGTGAGGCTATCTCGTCTATCAGTTCGGGGCGATGCAGCGCGGCACTGTTGACACTCACTTTGTCCGCACCAGCCGACAGCATACGCTCAACATCGGCTATCTCGCTGACGCCCCCTCCCACAGTGAACGGTATGTTGACCGTGGCAGCCACCTTGGCCACCATGTCGGCGAACGTCTTGCGTCCCTCGTGCGAAGCGGTGATGTCAAGAAACACCAGTTCATCGGCTCCCTGCTCGCTATACATACGCCCCAATGCCACCGGGTCGCCAGCCTGACGGAGATTGAGAAAGTTGGTTCCTTTCACGGTCTGCCCGTCCTTTACATCCAAGCACGGTATGATGCGCTTTGCTAACATACCGCACCTCCTCTCTCCACATGACCAAGGAAACGTTCCGCCACCTGCCGCAAGTCTATCTTGCCCTCGTAAATAGCCTTACCCACCACCACGGCCGGGATACCGGCTTCATTGAGACTCACAAGGTCGTCCATGCTGCCTACACCGCCACTGGCAATAAGACGGCAATGGGGATATTGCGCCATCACTTCCTTGTAGAGACCAACGGCAGAGCCCTGCAACATCCCGTCTCTGCCGATATCGGTGCAGAGGACATTACGTATGCCACAGTCCATATAACGCTGAAGAAATTCCATGAGTGTGATGCCGCTGTCGTCTTTCCACCCATTCACTGAAATGATGCCGTTGCGGCAGTCGGCTCCAAGTATCAAGCGGTCGGCTCCGTATGTCTCAAGCCAACGGCAACATGTGTCAGGACTACTTACCGCTATGCTGCCCACCGTCACCAGTTCCGCACCTGCGTCAAAAACTTTGCGCAGGTCTTCATCGCTCTTTACGCCTCCGCCGAAGTCAACCCTAAGGTGTCCCGAACGTGTGATAGCATTCAAAGCGTCTATATTCACCACATGCCGGCTCCTCGCACCGTCCAAATCAACAACGTGCAGCCTCTTGAAGCCCAAGCTTTCAAACATGGATGCCATCTCAGCAGGATCGCCGTATTCCTTCTTGGTATCATAGTCGCCCTTGGTAAGGCGCACGCACCTGCCGCCCATGATGTCTATTGCCGGGATTATCTCTATCATAAAGCAAGGAAGTTTCCGATTATGGTCTCGCCCACCTTTCCGCTCTTCTCGGGATGGAACTGCGTGGCGTAATAGTTGTCTTTGTGAAGTGCGGCGCTGAAAGGCACCGAGTATTCCGTTGAGGCTATGGTGTGCCCACATACCGGTACATAAAAACTGTGGACAAAATACACAAAATCCCCATCGGAGAGGCCACGGAACAATGGTGAGGAAAGGCCGGATATCTGATTCCATCCTATCTGTGGAATTTTGAACTCTTTGTCATTAGGCCTGAACCTCACCACGTCAGAGTCGAAGATGCCGAGACAGTCCACGTCCCCCTCCTCGGAATGGCGGCACATAAGCTGTTGACCTATGCATACCCCCAGCACCGGTTGCCGCAGACTGAGGATAACTTTATCCAGGCCGCGGCTGCGCAGATAAGACATGGCATTGCTCGCCTCCCCTTGTCCCGGGAAGAACACTTTGTCGGCAGAGGCCAACTCCTCCGCATCGTCAGTGAGTACAGGATCCACCCCTAAACGCCGCAAAGCATGCATGACACTGTATACATTGCCGGCATTATACTTGACCACTGCTACTTTCATTAGTCCTCATCCCTGTTAGATTCCTGTGCAAAAGTAAGCATTTCCTGCGAAATGCACAACTTTTTTCATCAAAGAAAGGCTTTCGCACTACTGTTTGTCAGCACAAGGGGAGGTTATGGAGACACAGGAGCAAAACCTTGTCCTTATTTTTTCCACAACCCATGGAGGTTGCAATACTCACGAGCCGTTATGTCATTGGCATCGGCTTCTGTAAAGAAGACGGCCTCCGGTTTTTCACCCGGTTTGAGTTCGTGGCGTAGAACATCGGCGGGAGTGAGCAGTTCTATCCACTGGATATAGTGTTCCGGCAGCATCGGGTGCTCAACGCTTCCCACACTTACCCTGTATCCGCCCTCTGTCTTCTCCACTACAGGCACGTGTTTTTCCTTTGCACCATCCGTAGTGTTCTCCTTCATGAGCCTCATCGGCTGACCGCAGCAACTCAGCACGGCTCCGGGATTCACCACTTCCACAACGTTGCCACAAACGGTGCAACGGTAGATTTCTCTGTTCTTAGTCATAGTCATACTCGTTCCTCCTAAATGTTGAATATCAATACTGTTGTTAACAGCGGCAAAGTTACGTTTTATTTCAGTACGCTCCAAATATTTCTTCCCCAACTTCCAATCGTTCCCACACAAGTGCTAATAAAGAAGTTTTCGTGTAACCTCCAAGTCATATGAAGACCTCTTCAGGAAAGAACGAGAAGCCGCTCCCTACACGTCCTGCGACAAATACGGCGAGGAGAGGACACCGCAACATAAAACTTTTGTTAAAATGTAAGCTCATTTGTTGAAAATAAAAAAAAACAACACTGTCTACCCCTAAGTTTTAAATAATTTGCATACTTTTGCAGCAACGAACTCAACTATATGACAAATAAAGGAATTCTTGGCATCGCACTTGTTGTATGCTGTGCCTACACCACGGCACAAGAGAAAAAGCAATGGACTCTTCAGGACTGTATCGACTATGCTTTGGAGAACAACATCCAGATACAGAAAAACCAAGTAAGCGAAGACAAGGGCGATGTGGCTCTTTGGAAAAACAAAGGGACTCTGAGACCCACTCTCTCGTTCAGTACAAACCACAATGTGGGATACCGCCCATTTACGGAGGTGATGAGCGTAGTGCAGGGCGACCAAGTGACAAGCACCAAGTCGAACGTCACCTACCAGGGGTCGTACGGACTTAACTCCAGCGTCACTCTGTGGAACGGCGGAGTCAACTACAAAAACGTGGAGGCGCAGAAACTGGAGAACGAGATAACAGCCCTCGCTACTGAGCAGAGCGAACTGACCATACAGGAGCAGATAGCTCAACTGTATGTCCAGATTCTCTACACGCAAGAGGCGCTGAAGGTGAACGAGCAACTTGCCGTGACGGCACAGAGCCAATATGAACGCGGTGTGGAGATGATGTCGCAAGGACAACTGGCAAAAGCCGACGTGGTGCAACTGGAAGCCCAGCTGAGCAGTGCCAAGTATGACATAGTGAACAGTCAGAGCCAGCTCGCCAACTTCAAGAGACAGTTGAAAGCCCTTCTGGAGTTGGATATCAACACGGACTTTGACATCCGCGGAGACATTCCTGGAGACGAAGAAGTTCTTGCTGTCATCCCAGACGGTAAGGAGACCTACGCCAAGGCTCTTATGTACCGCCCCGAGATAAAGAGTGCGCAGCTGAGTGTTGATGCGGCCAACCTAAACCTGAACATAGCAAAACGCGGGTATCTGCCTACCATAGGCGCAAGCGCAAGCTTGGGAACCAACCACACCAGCGGCAACTCCGACCAGTTTGGAAAACAGATGAAGTCAAACCTCAACATGAATGCCGGAATATCCGTGAGCGTGCCTATCTTTGACAACAGACGAAACGCCTCAAATGTGAAGAACGCCAAACTCGAGCAAGTGAACAGTCAACTTGACCTCTTGGACAAGAAAAACACACTCAGCAACGCCATAGAGCAGTACTGGATAAACGCCAACACCAACCAACAAAGTTACATTGCCGCCAAGGCAAGGGCAAAAAGCCAAGAGGCAAGTTACGAGTTGCTGAACGAACAGTTCCACAACGGACTGAAAAACACGGTGGACGTGCTACAGGGCAGAGACAACCTAACCACAGCGGAGCAGAGTCTGCTGCAAGCCAAGTACACCACCATCCTCAACATACAATTGCTCAGATTTTATGCCGGAGAGAAGATGAAGCTTTGACTGTCGGCAAGAAACACATGAAAGAGTTCTGAAAGTAAACGAAAAAACAAAGAAACAAATATGAAATACAATTCCCACGCAGCCGCATTGATGGCAATGGCTGCTATGCTGAGCGGCTGCAGCAAAGAACATGCTTTCCAATATCAGGAAGAGACTGCCGACAACCAAGACATCACCACGAGTGTCACTGCCACAGGCACCATTGAACCTGTGACTAAGGTGGACGTGGGCACACAGGTAAGCGGTATTGTGAGCAAGATATATGTGGACTACAACAGTGCCGTGAAAGCCGGACAAGTGATAGCGGAGTTGGACCGCACCAACTTGATAAGCGATTTGAGCAGCGCAAAGGCCAACCTGACAAGTGCCGAAAGCTCGCTGAAGTACCAGAAGTCGAACTACGAGAGATACAAGAACCTATACGACAAGGGCTTGGTAAGCACCAACGACTACGACCAGGCTCACCTTTCGTTCGTACAGGCACAGCAGCAGGTGAACACCCAACGGCAAAACGTGAAAAGAGCAGAGACCAACCTTGGATACGCCACCATAACAAGCCCCATAGACGGAGTGGTGCTGAGCAAAGAGGTGGAAGAAGGACAGACAGTGGCTTCGAGCTTCAACACCCCCACCCTATTCACCATAGCCCAAGACCTTACGGACATGAGAGTTATAGCGGATGTTGATGAAGCAGACATAGGCGAGGTAAGGGAAGGACAGAGGGTGACATTCACCGTGGACGCTTTCCCCGATGACACATTCCAAGGCAGCGTGACGCAAGTGAGGCAACAGGCCACCACAGAGAGCAATGTGGTGA
>CAVHCL010000079.1:363-2216 GCA_963634425.1 Bacteroidaceae bacterium | reverse complement strand
ACCCAACGACGACATGAAACTGAAACCGGGACTCACGGCAAATGTGGTGATATACACCTTGGAACTGAAGAACGTGCTCGCTATCCCCAACAAGGCACTGCACTTCAAACCAAGCGAGGTGATGCTGGCGCCTGGCGAGACCATAACAGACTGCGAAGCGTCCAAAAAAGTCTGGGTGAAAAACGGCAACGAGATAAAAGCCGTGCCCGTGGAGACGGGGGTCACCAACGGAATGCTCACCCAGGTGACAAACGGACTGACCAAAGGCACTAAGGTGATAACCGAGGCCGTCAACTCCGTATCCTCCACCGAGGAAGAGGAACAAGGCACAAAGAACCCGTTCATGCCTCAGCCCAAGAAGAAAAACGAGAAAAAGAAGTAAATAGACAATTGAGCAGGAACTTGATTGAGTCAAAGTTTTTACAGGTTAAACAGACAACCGCAGACAACAAGGATTAAAAGAAATGGACAACAGAAAAGTGGTGATAGAGCTGCAGAACGTGAAACGCAACTTCGTGGTGGGAGAAGAGACGGTTCATGCCCTTAAAGGTGTCTCGTTCAAGATATACGAAGGGGAGTTTGTCACCATCATGGGCAAATCGGGATCGGGGAAGAGCACATTGCTCAACCAACTGGGCTGTCTGGACACCCCCTCAAGCGGAGAGTACATACTGGACGGCACACCCGTGCGTAAGATGAGACGTAGCGAACGTGCGGTGCTGAGAAACCGCAAGATAGGATTTATCTTCCAAAACTACAACCTGCTGGCACGCAC
Source organism: Bacteroidaceae bacterium (assembly GCA_963634425.1). Taxonomy (GTDB): domain Bacteria; phylum Bacteroidota; class Bacteroidia; order Bacteroidales; family Bacteroidaceae; genus Physcousia. Next base: position 1,441 of record CAVHCL010000079.1, on the reverse strand, counting down.
CACGGCAGTGGAAAACGTGGAACTGCCGTTAATGTACAACTCAGCATACAACGCCAAGATGCGCAGACAGGCTGCCATAGAAGCTCTTGAGGCAGTGGGACTGGGAGACCGTTTGGAGCACAAAAGCAACCAAATGTCCGGCGGACAGATGCAGAGAGTAGCCATAGCCCGAGCTTTGGTGAACTCTCCGGCCGTGATACTGGCCGACGAGGCCACAGGAAATCTGGACACACGCACCAGCTTTGAGATATTGGTGTTGTTCCAGAAACTTCACGCAGAGGGACGTACCATTATCTTTGTGACGCACAACCCCGAAATATCGCAATACAGCAGCCGCAACATAGTGTTACGTGACGGGAAAATACGGGAGGATGTGCAAAACGAGAACATACTGAGCGCAGCTGAGGCATTGGCGGCTCTGCCCAAACCTACGGAAGACGATTGAACTCCCGTAAAACGAACAAAGCAAACAAAGACAGATGAATCTGACAAACCTACTGAAAGTGGCTATAACAGCCATCATGAGCAATAAGTCCAGAACACTGCTCTCCACTCTCGGCATCATCATAGGCGTGGCGGCAGTCATCACCATGATGGCCATCGGAGAAGGTTCCAAGCAGAGTATCAGAGAGGAACTTTCCAAGATGGGAACCAACTTGATAACTGTACGTCCAGGCGGCGAAAGACGCGGAGGAGTACGGCTTGACCCCTCAGCCATGCAGACCCTGAAAGCGGCCGATGTGGAAAGTATCAGAGACGATGCCACCCTTATCACCAACATCTCGCCCGAGGTGACATCCAGCGGACAAGTCATTTACGGAGCAAACAACACCAGCACCACAGTCTACGGTGAAAGTCCCGAGTATATGACCATAAAACTGTGGACAGTGGAGGCAGGGGAATGTTTTACTGATGAAGACTTACGCAAAAACGCAAAGGTATGCGTAGTGGGTAAAACAGTTGTAAAAGAACTCTTCGGCGACAAGGACTACAATTGCGTGGGCAAGACCATACGCTTCAAGAGCATTCCATTCCGTATAGTGGGAATCTTGAAAGGCAAGGGCTACAACAACTGGGG
>CAVHCL010000079.1:0-353 GCA_963634425.1 Bacteroidaceae bacterium | reverse complement strand
CGTGATAATAGCTCCATACACCACCGTGATGAAGAGGTTGGCTGCACAAACACACTTTAACAGCATCAACCTCAGTGTAATGAGCGAAGACCTCTCGGACGATGCCATAGAGCAAGTCACACGGATATTGCGCAACAACCACAAACTGAAGGAAACGGACGAGGACGACTTCAACATACGCAGCCAGCAAGAGATGATGGAGACTATGACCAGCACCATGACCACACTACAAACGGTGCTTGTGGTGGCAGCCGCTTTTTCCCTGTTGGTGGCCGGCATCGGCATCATGAACATAATGCTGGTGAGCGTGACCGAGCGCACCAAAGAGATAGGCCTACGCATGAGTGTGGGAG
>CAVHCL010000078.1:0-13394 GCA_963634425.1 Bacteroidaceae bacterium | reverse complement strand
GTTTGTTTCTCCTGCTGCAATAGCATTAAGAATGGCTTGAACGTCAGCAACGTCTACAGCACCGTCACCATTAACATCGCCCGTTACACCGTCAGACTCCTCTACGGTAATGTCAGCCTCGAAAACGTCTGTTCTTGTCCATGTCTTGTCTGCAACATCAAGAAGAACAACACCGTTGAGCGCAAGCTTGTAAGTGCCGACTGCAACAGATGAGCCAACCTTGAGCGTAATTGTAGCTACTTCACCGTCCGTTCCTGTCATAGCTGCATCAGGCTCGCAGAACAGCTTGATTGTTCCGTCAGCATTTGTCTCGGTTGCAATCTTAGGAGTGGCTTCACCGTAACGTGTGCCAGAGGCAACTGCAGACACGAAAGTGACTCCTTCGGGAAGAGCGAGGGTTGTCTGCCAAGAGGCGATGGCCTTGTCGTTCTTCATGCTCAAAGTCACTTCTACCGTCTGACCCTGTTTAGCTGTCGCTGCTGTCAGATACATAGAATACTTCTGCAAGTTGATGTTTGCAAATGATGTAGCCGCAGTGAGCAACATCACCATCATGAGTAAAAATCTACTTTTCATACATTAAGAAGTTTTAATTAATAAATATGTTAGTTTCATTTGTTTTTAGCTTCCCATTAGCCTTAGTTGTTGCAAACTTACGCATTTTTTTGATTTGCGCAAAATATTTAAAGATTTTTTTTCAAATATTGCCGACTTTTTTCCTGTTGGCGGAAATAGGCCTGTTTTATACTCGGTTTGCGGAATGGTGCGACATATTACAGCAGACTCTCCACGAACGCTTTCATCTCCGGCATACGCTTCTCTATGCTGAGGAGCAAGTGGAACTGGTTGTTGGCACGTACGAAGTTGTGTTCCGGATACCGGCACTTCCAATACTTGTCTCCACTGAGGTAGTCCCACAAGAACCGCACACACTGCATATAGGGGAAGAGTGCGGTGGCGTACGGCAGATTCTCTGTCTCCACCGGCAGGAGGAAGTCTCTCGCACTTTGCAGATAGCCCTCAGTGAATGCCTTGAAGATGTCGAAGTCAAACTCCACCTCGTCCATGTTTTGGCAGTCTTCGGGAACTTTGTTGGCCCCTGTGCGGAGGAAGTCGCCGTAGTCGCTGAAGATGAAGTTGGGCATCACAGTGTCGAGGTCTATGACGCACAAGACGTTGTCGTTTCGGTCGAACATCATATTGTTGACTTTCGTGTCGCAATGGCATACACGTTTGGGCAGGACACCCTCGCGTCCCATACGTTCGGCCTTGCACATCTCTTCGGCGCGCGACTCTATCTCCGCTATAAGGTTCTGCACCCGGGGGTCGGACACACGTCCCGCAATGTTGGCGTCAATGGCTTCATGCAGTTGCCGCAGACGGAACTCCATATTGTGGAAGTCCTTTATGGTTTCCCCCAACTCGTACGGGATGTCGGCAAGCATGGCCTGGAAGTTGCCGAATGCCTTGCCCGCCGCACGGCTGCTGTCCAGATTTACTGACTGCTTGGTGACGGCATCCGGGATGAACACCATCAGTCTCCAATACTTGCCGTCCACATAGGCGTAATGTTTTGTCTCATTGTCCTTGAGCGGGATGAACTTCAACACTTTGCGGTCAATGTCCGTCTCACCCTTCACCTCAAGTTTGGCGCGTATGTGGGAAGTGACATACCCTATGTTGCGCATCACCATATCCACATCGGGGAATACGTTGTCGTTTACTCTTTGAAGCACGTAGTCGGGAGCGGAGGCTTCTACGGTGCGTACCCGATAAGTGTCATTGATGAGTCCCTCGCCAAGAGGAGATATCTCACCCACAGTGCCGTCAATGGCGAACAAACCTGCGATTTTCTTCAGTCTTTCCTGTTCCATGGCGCAAAGTCAATCATGTTATACATTTTTGTTGTTTGTTGTTACGTTTTGGTTTACGTGTTCGGTGTAGTGCCGGACATCTATCTGTCCTCCGGCATACTTTTGCCCGTATGCAGAGTGCCGTCGTCTGCCATTCCTTCGGCACTTATGCCTATCTGCGTCTGCTTGCTGTTGTTGTAGAAGGAGACTTTGGCACATCCGCTGTCGTCAAGTTTCAGTGAGGGATTCCAATACAGGGTTCTGCGGTAGTCCTTTGTCTCTGGCAGAGGCTTTGTGCTGTAGTTCGGATTGTAGAACTCGTCCGCTGCGGAGAAGCCTGGCAAGATATAGCTGCGGTCGCGGTAAGTCTCGCGTTTCCCGTCGTTAGGATATGTGCGTAAGTCCACTGTCACCACAGGCTGGTCTGCGCCTTCGTAACGTTTGCTGCCCTCATTGCGCGGGCTGTAGTCCGTATAGACATACACCTTGTCGATGTTGGTGAAGTGGTTGAATTTCTCAATATCCCTGTCCGATATGTTGTTGGACTCGGTGGGCATCTGGTCAACCTTGACTGCGTTTTTGCCTGTGCCGCTTGTCCTTGTACGTTCCTTCTGCAACGCAGTCATGTAAGACGTGAGTTTTCCGTTGAGCCGCAGTTCTATCTCATATTCCCTGTAGATGTTCATGTCGCCTATATATGTTCTGGCAATATCTGTGGCAAACCGGTCCTTGCCGGCAAAATACCCCTCGCACAAACCTGCGTCGCTCACCTCGTTGAGTGCATCGTAGGCATCCAGCACAAGGGCAGGTTTGGTGGAGCTGAACTTCCTGTAGCGGTTGCGTGTGGCGCCTACAGTGACCTCCTGCAATGTGCGCGAGCCGTCAAGAAGCCATTCTTGTGCCAAGACAGAACTTTTGGGCGGCACGGCCAGATTACACTGATACCATGTGTACGGCTTCACGAAACGCGGATAGAAGGGGATGAGCCTGACAAAAAACTCGGGATAGTTGATTAATCCCTCTTTCGTCTCACCGGAAGATAGCCAGGTGTACCCGTTCTCTTTCTCCGTTTCTTTCCATTTCGTGCTGTCGGAGGCGGCGAGTTTCAACACGCAGCCCTCGTAAAACCGTGGTGACGGAATGCTGAACATACCGCCTTCTGTCATCATGTCGCCTGTAACGCCTTTCGCGTTTTGTTTTGAGAAGCGGGCGTGTACGAGGACTTCCCTTTTGAGACCCATATAATCAGCCTTGCGGTTACGTGTCTCTTTCTGTCTTTCAAAACTCTCTTTCTGCGTGTCCCAGGCACTGTCGTCGTTGTCCACATTGGTGTACGACGTTTCGTTTCCCGTATTGCCTCCGTTCTCAGAGCTTCTGTTGTCTGACAGGCCATCGCCTGTCCTTACTCCGTTCAACTGATAGTCGGAGAACTCGTCCTGCTTGGATACTACCTGAAGCCGCAACACCTCACCGTTGAGCAGTGGTGTCTTCTCGGGCATGTGGTTAAGGGTAAAGGCTTTGGGGACAGTCATGTCGTGCCACACATACCTTCTCCATCCCTGTATCATCAGCAAGAGATCCAAAGCCCTGTGGTGTACATCGTCGTCTACCTCAAAGAAAAATCCAGGGTCTTCCACGAAGCCTCGTATCTGACTGCTCAGCAACATCTCCGTGAGGATATTTCCGTTGTCGTGGATATATTCTGAATATTGCGCGTCTCGCACTGCCATACTGAGTGTAGAACCCGGGCTTCCTCCTTTCACCGTAAAGGAAACGGAGGCGAAAGGCTCGCACGGTCCTGCGGGAATGTCCGTGAAGGAAAGATTGCCGTTTTTCAGGTCGCCGGCTTTGACAAAGACAAGGCGGTCGGCATACACTTCTCCCTTCCCGTCGAACACCGTTATCTGGCATACGCCTGTTTGGAGACTCGTCTCCTCCAGTTCTGCTGTCAGATGCTTGCCGGAACCTAACTCACGGAAGTCAAGCATTATGCCTTGGTTCATCACCGTCATGCCGAGGGGCACATCCGAAGCCGTGCCTGCCGTATAGGCATCCACTTTCACTTTGCCGTCGGACTGTGTCACCTTCATTGCCACGCCGTCTGTCTCCACCTTAGGCAGGTCTTTCTTTGCCTTCCCTGTTTTCCACTCGAAATTTGCGGTGTATGAATTGCCGGCTTCGGGTGTAAACTCAAACGAGCCTCTTCCTCTCAACTCCGTGGAGGCGGAAGCCACCTCCTTGCCGGACTTGTCCACTACGGACAGTTTCCCCTCAAGGTGCATTCCCTCCTCGTTGTTCGCCTCAAACGCCACTCTGCAAGGCACGCCCGCCACGAGATGACCTCCCTCGGGATACATCTGCACATCGCCTGTCGGCAATTCTCCGTCAGCCTTGAACTGTCTGCGGAGTGGCCGCATGGTCATGAAACACTCGTAGTCTCCCGGTGTCTTAGGCTTGTCGTAGACCGGGAACACACGGCTGTAGAGTTTTTCGTAGTCGCGGAAGTACTGTGTCTCCATATAGTTGGAGAGGAACCATTTGTTCCCCGACGACTGCTTCACATGCGAGTGCTCATACTCGCCCCAGTTGAGCTGCCACCGTGTATAAGCCCTCAGCTCATAGTATCCACCGTAGAGTGTGTCCAGAAGTGCCACAGAACCGTTGCCCTGCCCGTTTTCAAGTTCGGTGAGCTGACGTTTCACCAGATACCCGTCCTGGTTGAACAACTCCACGTACAACACGTTGCTCAGTTTGCTCGGTTTCCCGTCGCTTGTCCTCACGTACGCCTTATAATATAATGTGTCGCCAAGGAAGTAGCAAGTGTTGTCCATGTGGATGAAAACCTGTTCCTGCTGCAGGGACGTTCCGAATTTCTTCAGTCTCTCTGCCCACTCGCCGAATGTTCCGGGAGACGAAGTCTGTGCCGTTGCGGCAATGCACAACAGCACGGAAATCAAGAATGTGACTTTGGATTTCATAGGCATAGTGTCGTTTCGTCTTTTGGGACCGGCGGAAGGGATTGTCGGTCTCTATCTGTTGGAATACATACTGTCGTAATATTTCTCGTATTCGCCGGAAGTGATGTTGTTCATCCACTCCTCATTGTCGAGATACCATCGTATGGTCTTTTCTATGCCCTCCTCAAACTGGAGTGACGGCTCCCATCCAAGCTCCCTTTGCAGTTTTGTGGAGTCTATGGCATAACGCGCGTCGTGCCCCAGACGGTCGGTGACGTAGGTTATGAGGTCGAGGTCAGCTCCTTCTGGCCGTCCCAAGAGGCGGTCCGCAGTGGCTATCACCGTCTTTATGACATCAATGTTCTTCCACTCGTTGAAGCCTCCTATGTTGTATGTCTCGGCAGTCTTGCCGTTGTGGAATATGGTGTCTATGGCTCTTGCGTGGTCTTCCACATACAGCCAGTCGCGCACGTTCTCTCCCTTGCCGTAAACCGGCAGAGGCCTGCGGTTGCGGATGTTGTTGATGAAGAGAGGTATCAGCTTCTCCGGGAATTGGTATGGACCGTAATTGTTGGAACAGTTTGTCACCACGGTGGGCATACCGTATGTGTCGTGGAAGGCACGCACAAAATGGTCGCTCGAGGCTTTCGATGCCGAGTAAGGGCTGTGAGGGTTGTATTTCGTGGTCTCGCGGAAGAAATCCTTGCCGTATGCCAGATGATGCTCCGCACTGGATGCCTTGGTCGTGAACGGAGGTTCTATCCCTTCAGGGTTTGTCATTTCCAATGCCCCGTACACCTCGTCGGTGGAGATGTGGTAGAAAAGGGTCCTCTCCGCTTCTCCCCCTGAAGGTGTTACCGTATAAGGGGTAGGGAGGGACTCCCAGCACAGTTTTGCAGCCTGCAGCAACGACAGGGTTCCCATCACATTGGTGCGTGCGAAAGTGAACGGGTCTTTTATTGAGCGGTCGACATGGCTCTCTGCCGCCAAGTGGATGATGCCGTCTATTTTCTCTTCGCGCATCAGCCGCAGGAAAGCGTCAAAATCGCAGATGTCCATCTTTACGAACTTGTAGTTCGGCTTGTCCTCCACATCTTTGAGATTTGCCAGATTGCCGGCGTAAGTCAGCTTGTCAAGGTTGATTATCTTGTATTCGGGGTACTTGTTGACAAAGAGGCGGACCACATGGCTTCCTATAAATCCCGCGCCTCCGGTGATGACGATATTTCTTTTGCTCATAAACTGCTGTTTTTAAGGTTTGCGATACATTTCTTGAGTGAGTCTGTCCAATAAGGTATTTCCAGTCCGAAGGTCTCCTTTATCTTGGTCTTGTCGAGGACAGTATACGACGGCCGTGTCACAGGGCTCGGGAACTCGCAGGAATGGCACGGACGCACATCGCACTCCACATTCCCGCTGTATTCCTGTATCATCTTTGTGAAATCGTACCACGAGCATACTCCCTCGTTGGAGAAGTGGTATATTCCTTCCTGCGGCTTCCTCAATATTTCCGAGATGGCGTTGGCCAGGTCGAGGGCGTATGTGGGAGTGCCGCATTGGTCGAAGACGACTTTCAACTGCGGTTTGGTGGCGGTAAGGCTGAGCATTGTCTTGCAGAAGTTCTTGCCGAACTCGCTGTAGAGCCATGCCGTACGGATGATGACATAACCTCCGCCCTTTTCCGTGTGCGGAGTGGGGGACACCTCCCCGAAGACGCGCATGATACGCTCTTCGCCGTCTTTCTTGGTCTTGCCGTACACTCCCGCAGGCGTGCCTTCTTGGTCTTCTTTGCAAGGGGTGTTGTAAGGCTCTTTGCCGAACACATAGTCCGTGGAGATGTGCACAAGCCATCCGCCAGCCTCCTTCATCGCTCTGGCCAAGTTCTCCGGGGCTTCCGCATTGAGCCTTTCCGCAAGTGCCGCATTGCTCTCCGCCGCATCCACGTTGGTGTAGGCGGCACAGTTCACTATAACGTCCACCTTACCGTCCCTTACCGTCCGCCTTACGGCTTCCATGTCCGTGATGTCCAGGATGGATGTCTCTGCCCCGTCTTGCACAGTCACGTCGGTGAATATGTACCTGTCGTCAGAGGCAGACGCCACGATACGCATCGCATTGCCGAGCTGGCCGTTGGCACCTGTAACCAGAATGTTCATCAAAAGCCTCCCTTCCCGAAACGTTTCACGTCATCTATCACTTTCAGCAGGTACTGCCCGTACTGGTTCTTCAGCATCGGCTGAGCCAACCGCCTCATGGTGTCCTCGTCTATCCATCCGCGGCGGAACGCTATATCCTCAAGGCATCCGACTTTGAGTCCCTGCCTTTTCTCCAGGACCTCTATGTAAGTGGAAGCCTCCGAGAGAGAGTCGTGTGTGCCGGTGTCAAGCCACGCAAAGCCATGTCCCAAGGTCTGCACCTTCAGTTCGCCCATCTCCAGGAATTTCTGGTTCACTGTGGTTATCTCGTACTCTCCGCGTGCCGAGGGCTTGATGCCGCGCGTCACCTCCACCACCTTGTTGGGATAGAAGTAGAGGCCTACCACAGCATAGTTGCTCTTTGGCTCTGACGGCTTCTCCTCTATGGACAGGCAGTTGCCCTCCTTGTCGAACTCTGCCACGCCGTACCGCTCCGGGTCATTCACCCAATAGCCGAAGACGGTGGCCTTGCCGTCCTCCTCGGCAGTGCGTACCGCCTCGTGGAGCATCTTGCCAAAATTGTTGCCTTGGAAGATGTTGTCGCCAAGGACAAGGCACACACAGTCGTCACCTATGAAGTCCGCGCCGATGGTGAACGCCTGCGCCAAGCCGTCGGGACTGGGCTGCTCGGCATACTCGAAACGTACGCCGTAGTCGCTGCCGTCGCCCAAGAGTCTGCGGAAACCGGGCAAGTCCACCGGAGTGCTTATAATGAGGATGTCCCTTATGCCGGCCTGCATGAGCACGCTTATGGGGTAATACACCATGGGCTTGTCGTATATGGGCATCAACTGTTTGCTTATGCCCTTGGTAATGGGGTACAGACGTGTGCCGCTACCTCCTGCCAACACAATTCCTTTCATGTTGCGCTTTTTATTTTTTTGTTCTACAATGTTTCTCCGTACACAAATCCGGTGTCAGTCTCAGCAAATCTGCGTTGACGTATATCCTTGTCGCTCAGCACCGCCTGGCCTGCCGGTATGAGCCAGTCTATCCCCAGAGTCCCGTCGAGCAGACATATGCCGCTCTCCGCCTCCGGGTGGTAGAAGTTGTCGCATTTGTACTGGAATACGGCTGTCTCGCTGAGCACGGAGAAGCCGTGGGCGAAGCCGCAGGGGATAAAGAGCTGCAGTCCCGTAGGGTACGACGTACAGTCTACGCCCTCGGGCATCTGACCCTTGAGTCCCGGACCGTAGAGAGCCGCCATTTTCCTGCCCTCCTCGTCGTTGGCGCACAGAAGGCACGACATATGCTGCCCATAGGTGGGGCTTCCCTTGCGGATGTCCAACGCCACGTCCAGCACCGCGCCTTTCACACAACGCACAAGTTTGCTCTGCGCAAACGGCGCCTTCTGATAGTGAAGCCCGCGCATCACCCCGTAGACACTCATACTCTCATTGTCCTGCACGAAACGGACGGGGCGCACCTTCTCGTCAAACTCCCTCTGCGAGAAACTCTCGAAGAAATATCCGCGCGAGTCGAAGAACATCTTCGGTTTCAGTATCGTCACGCCGTCCAGCCGCGTTTTTATTGCCTCCATATAGTCGTGTTTGCATTTGTCGTCTGTAAGCCGCAGCACGGTAGCGGCAGTCCTACAAACTTTCGCAAAGGTACGTCTTTTTTCCAAACAACTTGACTGTTGCCTTAAAAAAAGTGCGTTTTTTTGATGCGGACAAAATGGAAAGAGCACATTGCCACGGCTTTTCCTTACCTTTGCGCAAAGTAAACCCGCACAAGGGCTACCACACGCACCGCAATGGACGAGAGAAACGCCGCCGAAGCATATACCCCGGAGACCGCAGACCAGCTGTATGCGCAGATAGAGAGTCTGCGCACTCTCCTCCATTCCCCGCATGACTTCTACGGACGGTTGGCGGACATCTTCGCGCACATTCTGGACGAGAACTCCTACATGAAGCATGTGACTCTGGTGGGGACTTTCGCCAAGACCGATTTCCTGCTCAAGGAGAGACACGCTCCCAAGAAGATCTCCGTGATGGTGAACGACATGAGGGTGAGGCTGCTGCGCATAGGCAAGGGTGAGGCTGACGGTGACGCCCTTGCCGCTTTCATGGGAGACGACGCGCAGGCGCTGTCCCTCTTTGTGCAACTGCTCTATTCCGTACCTGTGCCGTCTTCGCTTGCCTCGTCGTTCCCGACACGCAGACAGAGGCGGCAAGGCAAAAGGGCCGCCACGGACTGCATCAGGATGATAGTGGAGGAATGGGACGGGGAATATATATATGGTGTAGCCGAGCGCGACGGGGTGGAGCGCGTGAAAGTGCGGTACGGCAAGGACGGGGAATATGCCGGGCACGACCGCTCGTACATCGTCCCCTTGCTGTCCAAGGGCGTACAGCTGCACCTGCTGGAGCCGCATGTTGCGGACGGTGTCTTGGTGCCCGAGTACATCATCCTCTCCCCGGACTATCTTGTGGACATCTCGCAGTTGGCGGCATGTATGGAGGACTTTGCGGACTCGCCTCTCGTATATCTTCTGAAACAACTGCACCCTGCCGAACAGACTGAAGCCACCATACTCGGAAACTTGGCGGGGCAGATACTTGACGACGAACTGTCGCGCTACAGGGACATGGCATCCGGCACCGCCGCCGGCAAGGACTGTGAAAGCGAATACCGGCACACCGCGTCAGCCTTCTTCAAACGCAACGCCCTGTCGCTGCTCGCCACTCCTCTCTCGTGCCAGTTCCATGCGGAGGCCATTGCGCAACAGAAGCACATACGGCAGGCCATCAGGGAAGACCTGCCAAACCACGTGGGGGCGTTCGACGCTTCCAAGGCGATGGTGGAGCCATCGTTCATCTCACCCATGTTGGGACTGCAAGGGCGTATGGACTTTCTGCAACAGGACCACCGCCTGATAATAGAGCAGAAGTCGGGAAAGGGTGAGTTCGTGCCGGGGGACGGCGAGCCGGCAGTACCCAAGATAAGGCGCACCCACTATGTGCAGCTGCTGCTGTATATGGTGGTGCTGAGGTACAACTTCCGCAAGCAATATGAGGACAACAACCGCGAGTTGCAGGCTTTCCTCCTCTATTCCAAGTACCCGTCTCCTCTGCAGGGCGTGGGGTTTGCCCCCGAACTGCTTTTCGACACGCTGCGGTTGCGCAACCAGCTGGTGTGGCACCAGATGCATCTGGCAGACGGAGGTTTCGGGATATTGGACTCCATCACTCCGCAACGGATCAACAGCAAATGCCGCGACGGAGTGCTGTGGCGCAGGTACCAGTTGCCGGCCATAGAGAAGCTGCTGGCTCCCGTGCACAACGCCTCCCTGCTCGAGAGGGCATACTGCTACCGCATGCTGGCCTTTGTGCAGAAAGAGCACCTGCTTTCCAAGCTGGGCAATCAGACCAAAGAGGACTCAGGCTTTGCAAGTGTGTGGCTCTCGTCCGTGCAGGACAAAATACTCAGCGGGAACATCCTCTGCCGGATGCGGCTCATGTCGCCGTCGCAGGGCGACACCGGACGTGTGGAGGAGGTGACAATGGGGCTCTACGGCAGAGGGGCTGACGGAACGTCCAACTTCCGTGCGGGGGACATAGTGATACTCTATTCTTACGAAGAGGGGCAGACGCCGGACGCCACGCGCAGCATGGTGTTCAGATGCAGCATACTGGACATCACCCCAGCCAGTCTCAGACTATCCCTCAGAAACACACAGACTGACACATCCGTCTTCCTGGGCGGCTCGCACAAGATGTGGGCGGTGGAACACGACTTCCACGAGTCCTCCTCCTCCTTTCTTGTGCGAGGGGTGTACTCTTTCCTCTCCGCCCCCAAGCACCGGCGCGACCTCATACTGCTGCGGAGGCATCCCCTGGTGGACGGCACGCTCGCTCCGAAGGGCGAATACGGATCGTTCGGCGAGTTGGCTGTGCGTGTGAGACAAGCGCGCGAACTGTTTCTCATCATAGGGCCGCCGGGGACGGGCAAGACCTCGTTCGGGATGTTCAACACCCTTAGCGAGGAACTCCTGCACGACGGCACGGACATTGCCGTGATGTCGTACACCAACCGCGCCGTGGATGAGATATGCGGCAAACTGGCGGGGAACGTGGACTTCGTGCGTATAGGCAACGCAGCAGCCTGTCCCGCGGCTTACGTCCCGTACCTGTTCGACCGCCGTGTCAGTAACTGCCGGAACATGGCGGAGGTGGAGACGCTTGTCGCCGACACACGGGTGTTTGTGGGCACCACCACTGCGTTCAACTCGGCACAGCAGCTTTTCCGCAGGAAGAAATTCTCGCTGGCCATAATAGACGAGGCATCGCAGATACTGGAACCGCACCTGCTGGGGCTTTTCAGCGCAATGCACGGCAACGTCCCCGCCATAGAACGTTTTGTGCTGATAGGCGACCACAAGCAACTCCCGGCTGTGGTGCAGCAGCGCATGGACGAGTCGGCAGTCACCGACCCGCTACTGTTGGAGGCAGGGCTGAAGGACTGCCGCCTTTCGTTCTTCGAGAGGATGCTCTCGCGTTACGCCGACGACCCCTCCGTCGCCTTCATGCTCACCAGGCAGGGCAGGATGCACGAAGACGTGGCGGACTTCCCCAACCGCATGTTCTACGGCGGCAGACTGTGCACGGTGCCGCTGCCCCACCAGACGGCGCCGCTGCCCGACGTTCCCAAGGATGCCGACCCTCTCACAAGGCTCGTCCTTACGCACAGGGTTCTCTTCATGTCGAGCGACATCCCCACAGACTCTCCCTCCGACAAGGTGAACACTGTGGAAGCGCGCATGATAGCCGAAACGGTGACGCGGATATATGCGGTGGAGAAAGACTGCTTTGACGCATTGGACACCATAGGGGTCATAGTCCCTTACCGCAACCAGATAGCCGCCGTCCGCAATGCCATAGACAAACACGGCATACGGGAACTGCGCGGCATCACCATAGACACGGTGGAACGCTACCAGGGCAGCCAACGGAGATATATAATATACGGGTTCACGGTGCAGAAGCACTACCAACTGCGTTTCCTCGCCGGCAACACTTTCGTGGAGGACGGCAGACTGGTGGACCGCAAGCTGAACGTGGCCATGACACGCGCCAAGGAACACTTGATAATGGTGGGCAATGCCGGGCTGTTGAGCGTGAACCCTCTTTTCAGAGAGCTGATAGAATACGCGGGGGTCAGTTCACCACGTTGACGGGGCTGCCCGCCAAGAAAGCCTTTATGTTTTCCGTCACTGTACGCAGCAGCCTCTCCCTTGCCGCCGACGATCCCCAGGCGATGTGGGGAGTGACGTGGCAGTTGCGGGCATGAATGAGCGGACTGCCGTGGCGCGGCGGTTCCTCCCCGAGCACATCCACGCCAGCCGCCAGTATGCGTCCGCCGTTGAGCGCGTCGGCAAGGGCCTGCTCGTCCACCAAAGCCCCGCGCCCGGTGTTTATCACTATGGCGTTCCTCTTCATCAAGGCCAGGCGGCGGGCGTCCACCAGATGGTGTGTCTCCGGAGTGAGGGGGCAATGCAGGCTCAACACGTCGCAGGCGGCAAACAGCCCGTCGTAGTCCTTGGCCTTGGTTATACCCATGGCAGACAACCGCTCCTCAGGCTTGCCGCTTACGGCCATCACCTTCATGCCCATGCCCTGTGCCATGCGTGCCATGGCGGTTCCGGTGTTGCCAAGCCCCACTATGCCCAAGACAAGGCCGTCCAGCTCTATCAGGGGCTGCTTCCAGTAACAGAAACACGGACTGTCCTCCCACTCTCCGCCCCTTACCGACTGCGCATGGAGCGCCACGGCGTTGGTGATGTTCAGAAGGTGTGCCATTGCCGTCTGCGCCACGGACATGGTGCTGTATGCCGGCACGTTGGTGACGGTGACCCCGCGCCCGGAAGCCGCGCGCACATCCACCACATTGTACCCTGTGGCAACAACGCCAATGTACCTCAACTTAGGCAGTTGCTCCATCACCTCCCCCGTTATCTCCACCTTGTTGGTGACAAGTATCTCGGCATCCTGCGCGCGCTCCACCGTCTCCTCCGCACCGGTCAGGTCGTAGTACTTCACCTCACTGCCGCACGGGAGGAAATCCCAGTCCAAGTCTGCCAATCGGGCCGCATGGCCGTCCAACACCACTATCTTCATTGTCCATTCAGGTTTTATCCGCATTCTTGCCGCCCTTCGCACGGCGAGCCGAAAAACGCTCCGGCAAAGGTACGACATTTTCCTCTCCGTGCCGCCCGCCCCCACAGTAAAAGAATGTGCGGCAAGGGACTTGACGGACTTTTTTGCACTTTCCGGCGAAAATATTTGCACGGTACGAAAATATGTTCTACCTTTGCACACGCAAAAACAACGGTGCCATAGCTCAGTTGGTAGAGCAAAGGACTGAAAATCCTTGTGTCCCCGGTT
>CAVHCL010000077.1:0-14953 GCA_963634425.1 Bacteroidaceae bacterium | reverse complement strand
GATAGTCATGTGTTTGTTCTTCATTGTCTTGTTCCTTTCCTTGGTTTTACTCCCATCCACTTTCAAAGTCGTTCAGGTCGCCGTCTTCAATCGACTTACTGCTTAAATCGCTGCCGGTGAGCAGGCTCTCCCGGGTTCTCATCTCCACCACTTCCATGGCAGGAGCTTCGTAGATTTTCCTTTTTTCCATTGTACTTTGTACTTTTTTTACGTTGACAAATGATTTTTTAAATTAACGGCTGCAAAGGTACAAAATAAAAAGCGCAGCTGTCACCCCCCGGTTAAACATTGTTAAATGACGGCAAATTTTACTGCCTTTGCAGCGGAGTAGCAGTTTGAGGCAGTATTTTATTTCCTCCCCCTCTCCCAAAAACGGCGGTTGTTTTTATGGCAGACCCCATGGTATTTGCCGGGGAACTATGGGGTTCCCCACTGCGGAAGGCGTTATCCTTAATCAAGACAGGAGTCAACTGCGACAGCGACCAACGCCCCTCCCGGCGACCGGGTCATTTAAGGATGTCTGTAGTTCCAAACACAATATAGCATATTGACGAGCACAATACGTCGAATTGACATCTTGGGGTCATGCGGACATTGCCGGTTGGTAACGCCTACCATAAAGACTGCCACCAGAGTGGCACAAAAGCCAAGCATGCAATGGCAGAAAAACCAAGAGACTAAAAGTAGATTAGTTCACCACACAAAGAGTGTAAACAATATTTCATGAACAGGGCTTTTAACACCTTTATTCGCTGCTGTTCCAGAAGTTCCAACTCGCAACAGCCTGCAGGTGAAGCATCTCCAGTCCGTTCTTCACCGTAGCTCCTTGCTCGGCTCCCTTCCGCATGAAGAGTGTCTGGCAGGGGTTGTACACAAGGTCGTAAAGCAGATGTGCCGGCGTAAGACATCCGTAAGGTATGTCCGGACATTCGTCAGTATGCGGGAACATCCCCACCGGCGAACAGTTGACGATAACCATGTATTTGCCCATCACTTCGGGAGTCAGGCCGGAGTAGGTGAACATGCCGTTGTGCGGAGTCCTGCTGACATACGTCCATTCTATCCCCAAGTGGGACAGGGCGACTCTCACAGCCCGGCTCGCACCGCCAGTGCCGAGTATGAGGGCATGGGTGTGGCAGGGTCTGAGCAAGGGGCGTATGCTCTCCGTAAATCCTATGATGTCGCTGTTGAAGCCCTTGAGGCGGCCATTGTGTACGCGTATCACGTTCACGGCTCCTATCTCGGCTGCCTCGTCGCTCAGTTCGTGCAGATACGGAATCACAGAGGTCTTGTATGGAAGGGTGACATTGAGCCCCCTGAGTTGCGGATTGGCGGCCGTCACCTCCTGGAAACACTCTATGGATGGTATCTCAAAGTTGACATACTCCGCATCTATACCTTCTGCGGCGAACTTCTCAGTGAAAAACTTCCGGCTGAAACTGTGTCCGAGGGGACACCCTATGATTCCGTATCTGTCCATGTGTCGCGAAAAATGTTATCTGACGTATATCTTCTTGATGGCACTCCGTTTTCCGGCAAATGCCTTTACTATGTATATGCCTGTGGGGAGTCCGTAAAGGTCCAGTTCGCCGGTGTCTTCAGCACTTGCCATCAGCTGGCCGGTGGTGTTGAACACCTGCATGATGTCTGCGGGACAACTTGTGCGGAGAGTCCATCCGTCCATGTCTATCTCAAATGCCGCATCGGCAATATCCACTATAATGTCGCTGGTCTGCGTATACGCCGGGGCGTACTCGTTGCCGTAGCGGTCGAGTATGCAGACTGCAAAGCGGTAGCCGTCGGCATATTCTTCCGGTATCTGCAGAGTGTTGGTGTAGTACATACCCAAGAGATAGTCAGTGAGCAATCCGCCGGTAACACTCTGCTTCAGGCCGGATACCGGCAGGTTGTCGGGGATGGCGTACACAGTGTAACGCACATGCCCCATATCCTCCCAAGAGAGCTTGTATCCGTCGGAAGAGAGGTTGTCCACGCATCCGTGTTCTTCGTGTTCTTTCCAGTCAATGGCAGGGGTAAGAGCCGGATGGCTGAATCTGTTTTTCTTCAACCACTCGTCGCACCCATCCACTTTCTTGCCGTCGAGGTCGCAGGCGGAATAGAAGACAGCGCCCGGAGCCGCATTCTTTGTGTACTGTCTGGAGAGCAGTATCTGGTTGCCCACCTCTGTCCAGTCCGCCACGGTGTTGGAACTCTGAAGGAATGTGAGGGAATGGCTTGCGTAATGGTGCTTCCCGAATTTCTTGGCGATATTGGACCACCATTGTGTCATGGGACCAAACGGATTGGTCTTGTGGTCGGTCTTCCAGTACAACTGCGGCGATATGTAGTCTATGGTGCCCTCTTCAAGCCAAGCCACAGGGTCGGAGAAGATGCCGTTGTACTGCCAGTCGCTGCCCTTGGGTATGGGGTCTACTCCGTGCTTGGCTGCCACAGCAGGGTCTGAGCATGCCGCTCCCGCAGGCGAAATGCCGAACTTGATGGCGGGGTCAACATCCTGTATCATGTGATAGACATCCGCCACCATCTCGTTGACATTGGCGCGCCGCCAGTCGGCGAAAGACAAGTCGGTGCCGGAATTTTGCCAGTCGTTGTAGTCTTCGGCTTCAGTGGATGTGGGCATGCCGCTGGGGTAAAAATAGTCGTCAAAGATGATGCCGTCTATGTCGTATCCCTCTATCATCTCGCGGCAAACGTTCACTATGCGCTCTCGTGTTTCCTTCAGTGCCGGATTGAAGATGACGTTGCCATTGTGGGAAATGAGCATATTGTCTTCCTTGAGTTTTTTGTCCATGGCAGTGCTCCACTCCGGGTCAGATGCCCTCTTCCATCTGTAAGGGTTGACCCACGCATGGCATTCCATGCCTCTCTTGTGGCATTCCTCCACCATAAACTGCAAGGGGTCCCAAGGAAGGCGCGAGCCTCTGATGCCGGTGAGATAGCTTGAGACAGGTTCGTAGCTCGACTTGTACAAGGCATCCGCCATGGGGCGTGTCTGGAAATACACGGCATTGATGTTGGCGGCCTTGAGTTTGTCGAGATACTTTGTCATTTCCGCCTGCTGGTTTCTGCGTATAGTGTAGGTGATTCCCTGGTTGGACGGCCAGTCTATGCACGAGACCGTGGCCATCCACACTCCGCGCACCTCCCTCTTGATGTACCTGTCCGCCGGCATCGCCCGCAGTGCCACAGCTACGGCAAATAAAGAAGTCAGTAATCGTTTTTTCATAATGTGTCTTTAGGTCAACAGTTTCCCCTCCCCTCCGTTCGTTGCCAACGACAAGGAAGAGGGGAGGGGAGGAAGGATGTTATTTTTTCTCAAGCCATGCCGTCACATTTCTTTCTATGCGTTTGGCTATATCGCCCTCGTCGTCGGCAGGAACGAATTTCTCGCCCACTATGTGTTCGTACAGTTCTATGTAACGCTCCGACACGCTCTTGGCATACTCGTCGGTGATTTCCGGCATGGTCTGTCCCGGTTGGTTCATGAAGTCGTGCTCTATGAGCCACTGGCGGACGAATTCCTTGCTCAACTGCCTTTGCGGCTCTCCGGCAAGGAATTTCTCCTGATAGCCTTCGGCATAGAAATAACGGCTGGAGTCGGGGGTGTGTATCTCGTCTATGAGAATCACTTTACCGTCGCGTTTACCGAACTCATACTTGGTGTCCACCAATATCAACCCTTTCTGTGCGGCTATCTCCGTGCCTCTCTGAAACAGGGCCCTGGTATATGCCTCCATCTGTTCGTAGTCCTCGGGTGAGGCTATGCCCTGGCGTATGATTTCTTCTTTGGAGATGTTCTCGTCGTGCCCTTCATCGGCCTTGGTGGTGGGGGTGATGATGGGCTGGGGGAAACGTTCGTTCTCGCGCATCCCGTCCGGAAGCTTCACGCCACACAACTCACGGCATCCGTTCTTGTATTCACGCCATGCCGAGCCTGTGAGATAGCCGCGTATTATCATCTCCACGCGGAATCCCTCTGCCTTGAGCCCCACTGTCACCATAGGGTCTGGCGTGGCGAGTTTCCAGTTGGGCACTATGTCCGCCGTGGCATCGAGGAAAGAAGCCGCAATCTGATTGAGACACTGCCCCTTGAAAGGAATGCCCTTGGGAAGAACGACATCAAACGCCGAGATGCGGTCTGTGGCCACCATCACCATGATGTCGTCATTGATATTGTACACGTCACGGACTTTACCGTGGTAGACATTCACCTGCCCGGGCAGGTTGAAGTCGGTTCTTGTTAAAGCTTTCATACTTGAGTACCTTAAATATTTACGTAAGTTCATTCAGTCGGTTTCGGCTTGCGCCTTCGCAAGCAGGCTTTTATGCCTCTTCTCTTCGTCATGTCTGCTGTACGCTTTCACGATACGTGTCACCAGTCTGTGCCGCACTATGTCACTTTCGTCCATCTCCACGAAACTGATGCCTTCCACTCCAGAAAGCACACCGAAGGCTTCCTTAAGGCCGCTCACGACTCCACGCGGGAGGTCTATCTGTGTGATGTCGCCGGTGATTATCATCTTCGTGTTCATCCCCATACGTGTAAGGAACATTTTCGTTTGGGCAGTGGTGGCGTTCTGTGCCTCGTCGAGTATCACCACCGCATCGTTGAGAGTCCGTCCTCTCATGAAGGCAAGCGGAGCTATCTGTATGACGTTCTGCTCCATCATCTCCTTCAACTTGTGCGGTGCTATCATGTCTTCCAGTGCGTCGTAGAGCGGTTGAAGGTAAGGGTCTATCTTCTCTTTCATGTCCCCCGGAAGGAAACCCAGTTTCTCCCCAGCCTCCACGGCCGGCCGGGAGAGTATTATCCTGCGTATCTCCTTGTCCTTGAGGGCTCGCACGGCAAGGGCAATGCTCGTATATGTCTTCCCTGTGCCGGCGGGACCTACGGCAAACACCATGTCGTCGCGCATGAAAGCGTTCGCCAACGCTTTTTGGTTGGGAGTCCTCGCCACTATAGGTTTGCCGGTGACACTGTAGACGATGACATCTTCCGTCCCCTCGTTTCTGCCGTCCTCTCCTCTGAGGATGCGGAGTGTCTCCTCCTCGGTAAGCCTGTTGTACCGCATGATGTGCTTCCGCAGGCCGCCGAACTTTTCCTCAAAAGCGCACATCTCCAACTCGTCCCCCATCACATGTACCACATTGCCCCTCGCCACAATTCGCAACTTTGGATACATGGCTTTCATTATCTTCATGTTGGCATTGTTGATGCCGTACAACGCCACCGGTTCCACATCATCAACTACAATATGCTTCTCTATCATCAACCGTTTAATTTTGCGCAAAATTAGCCAATCCTTTTGAGATTTCCGCTTTTTTCAATAACTTTGTTCTTGATATCGTTATGAGAAGACTAAAGAAGAATATATTTTACGGCTTGTGCGCAAGCACCGTGGCAGTGCTTGCTGTTGTGAAGGCCGTACACCCCGAAGTGGCTCGTGATGTCGTTTTGCATCCGGAGGCTGAGTCTATAGAGGAAAACGTCACAGATTCCGTGGAAACGCGGGACTTACACGAGAATGTGGTCGCGACAACGGAAAACGTGCCGTCCGAACCGAAACAATACCATCCTGTGCGCAGTGTACACTCGTACGACAAATGTTTTCCTGACGTGCAGGACGTGCAGATAACGGCCGCGCACAAATTTGGAGTGAAACCGGTGAGGAACATGGAGGAGGCAGAACAACGCAAGGAAGACTTGGTGTACGTGGGAGCCAATCCGTTCTATTGTGTAGACA
This sequence comes from Bacteroidaceae bacterium, assembly GCA_963634425.1. Taxonomy (GTDB): domain Bacteria; phylum Bacteroidota; class Bacteroidia; order Bacteroidales; family Bacteroidaceae; genus Physcousia. The sequence goes on along the minus strand of CAVHCL010000077.1, from coordinate 9,188 downwards.
AGGGTATGCGACGCAGCATCCCCTACCTTGTGCCAAGGGCGAGCAACATGCTGCAGACCATAGGGCGCAACTTCTTGGACAGCCTCTACGTAAAAGGCATTCCGCTGCACCGCATAATAGTCTCCAGCGTATTGCGAACCGACGAGGACGTGGCACATCTGCTATGCAACAATCCTAACGCAAACGAGCAAAGTTGCCACCGCTTCGGCACCACCGTGGACATAGCATACAACCGTTATTCCACTGTCTCGCCGCCAAACGGCCCGGAACGACGACCTGTCCAAAACGACACGTTGAAATGGGTGCTCAGCGAAGTGCTGAGAGATATGCGTGAAAGCGGAAAGTGTTATGTAAAGTACGAGAAGAAACAAGGATGTTTCCACATAACAGTAAGATGACACGGCGCGGCACATTTCCGTTGAAAGAAAAAAGAAGAAAAGAGTCCGATGTTTTGTGCTTTGGACTTTTTTTCGTAAGTTTGCGCCTTAATTAAGCACATAGGGAAGAAAAACAAACTGAAATATGAAAATGGGAAAATTACTTATTATCGGGGCCGGAGGAGTGGCTACGGTGGCTGCGCACAAAGTGTGCCAAAACAAGGACATATTTACCGATGTCATGATAGCCAGCCGAACCGAGAGCAAGTGCAAGGCGTTGGCCAAAGAACTGAACAGAAAATACGCTACCGACGTGAAAACCGCACAGGTAGATGCGGACAGTGTGGAACAGCTGTCGGCTCTCTTCAGAGACTTCAAGCCGGATCTGGTGATGAACCTCGCCCTGCCTTACCAAGACCTCACCATTATGGAAGCTTGCCTGCAGACAGGATGCAGCTATCTGGACACCGCCAACTATGAGCCCAAGGACGAAGCGCACTTCGAATACAGTTGGCAATGGGCCTACCGTGAGCGTTTCAGGGAAGCCGGACTTTGTGCCATTCTTGGGTGCGGCTTCGACCCCGGCGTCACCAGCATATATACCGCTTATGCGGCAAAACACCACTTTGACGAAATACAATATTTGGACATAGTGGACTGCAACGCAGGCAACCACCACAAGGCCTTCGCCACCAACTTCAACCCGGAAATAAACATCCGTGAGATTACGCAAAAGGGACTCTACTGGGAGAACGGCAAGTATGTGGAGACCGAGCCCATGGAGATACACAAGACGCTCAACTACCCCAACATCGGACCTAAAGAAAGCTATCTCCTGCACCATGAGGAGATAGAGAGCCTGGTCATCAACTACCCAACCATAAAGAGAGCGCGGTTCTGGATGACATTCGGGCAACAGTATCTCAACTACCTCGACGTGATACAAAACATAGGTATGTCGCGCATAGACGAGGTGGAATACAAGGCGCTCAAAGCGGATGGCTCTGGCGAGGAGGTGGTGAAGATAGTGCCCCTGCAATTCCTCAAGGCAGTCTTGCCCAACCCGCAGGACTTGGGGGAAAACTACGACGGCGAGACCAGCATCGGTTGCCGCATCAGGGGGCTCAAGGACGGCAAAGAGCACACGTACTATGTGTACAACAACTGCTCGCACCGTTCCGCATACGAGGAAACTGGCATGCAGGGTGTAAGTTACACCACAGGCGTTCCCGCCATGATTGGAGCCATGATGTTTTTCAAAGGACTTTGGCGAAAACCCGGTGTGTACAATGTGGAGGAGTTTGATCCGGATCCGTTCATGGAGCAACTGAACATACAAGGACTGCCTTGGCACGAACTGCACGATGTAGACCTGGAACTCTGATTTCAAAATTACTTATCAACAACTGAAACATGGCAAAAAAAGAAGAAACCCTACTGCAGGATGAGAAAGCAGCCAAGATGAAAGCTCTTATGGCTGCAATGAGCAAGATAGAGAAAGATTTCGGCAAAGGCGCCATCATGAAACTTGGTGACGAACACATAGAGGACATGGAGGTGATACCCTCGGGGTCCATCGCCCTCGACTATGCCCTCGGCGTGGGAGGATACCCCAAAGGAAGGATAGTGGAGATATACGGTCCGGAGTCTTCCGGTAAAACTACCCTCGCCATACACGCCATAGCCGAGGCGCAGAAGAAAGGCGGAATAGCCGCATTCATAGATGCCGAGCATGCTTTTGACAGGTTCTACGCAGCAAAACTGGGTGTGGATGTGGACAACCTCCTCGTGTCGCAGCCGGACAACGGGGAACAGGCTTTGGAAATAGCGGACCAACTGATACGCAGTGCGGCCGTGGACATAGTAGTGGTGGACTCTGTGGCAGCCCTCACCCCCAAGGCGGAAATTGAAGGGGAAATGGGAGACAATAAGGTGGGACTGCAGGCGCGGCTCATGAGTCAGGCTTTGCGAAAGCTCACCGCCACCATAAGCAAGACCAACACCATGTGCATCTTCATCAACCAGTTGAGAGAGAAGATAGGTATATCGTTCGGCAATCCGGAGACGACCACCGGCGGAAATGCCTTGAAGTTCTACGCCAGCGTCCGCCTTGACATCAGGAAGGGCACACCCATAAAGGATGGCGACAAGACACTGGGTAACGAAGTGAAAGTGAAAGTGGTGAAGAACAAGGTGGCTCCTCCGTTCCGCAAAGTACAGTTTGACATCATGTATGGCGAAGGCATCTGCCGGGTAGGTGAGATAGTGGATTTGGGAGTCGCGTATAACATCATAGCGAAGAGTGGTTCGTGGTTCAGTTACAACGGCACGAAACTGGCTCAGGGCAGGGAAGCCGCCAAGCAAACCTTGCGTGACAACCCCGAACTGTGCGAAGAAATCACATCCAAGATTAACACCGCCTTGTATGGAGGCGAAACGCCGGAGGTGACAGAAGCAGAAACAGAATAGAAACAAGTCGCCACATTCGTCGGAGAGTCTTATTGCCCGGCTACGGAAATAAAGTTAAAAAAACTCCGTTGTTTACTTGAAGATCTTTTTTTTCTTACCTTTGTGCCGGAAATACAAGGGACGTTTTCGTTAAGCCAGATGAGATGAGTGATGCTTGCGTCGACTATGTCATGGTGAGAAAAGGTGCATGAATACAAACTAAAAGGACATTTATGAAAGGAAATAAGGAAATGGAGCAATCGGCGTGTCTCGCCAACATAGACTCCGTGCTTGACTTGAATTCCAACAACGTATGGGGTTTGGACGAGGCGAGCGTTGCGTATTTGTGGGAAAAAGAACTCAAGGAAGAGGATTTTTCGCACAGCGAGGAGAAAATGCTCAACGTGATACGTATTGCCTTTGACGTGAACCACTTCAACCCGGAAGACGAGCGCGATGCCGCGCGTTTCGCCCAAGGATGGACTGTTTTCCGGTGTTGCGACGCCAAGAAAGGGTCGGTGGCCATACGCAGGAAGGTGATATCGCGTATAACGGACGTCACTTACGAGAACGTGAAACATATCTCAGCCTCTCTTCTTCTGGAACTTATAGACAAGAATTTCGGAGGAGGATGGGATTCGCTTTCCATCGCTCTCCGCGACATCATAGAGAGCGGATTTGATATTAGCACCACCCAGTTGCCGGCGTCGCGTATGCACATGAAAGGCGGCACGCTGGACAAAAAAGTGGCGCAAGGGTTCGAGGTGCTCGAGATTCCCAAAGGCACGTGGATAGAGGCCATTTTCGCCAAGAAGAAAGATGTGGTCTCCAGAGTGAAGATGACGGAGGATGAGCAGGACGAGCGTATAAACCCGGACGACGAACCGGAGTATGATGACGATGATGAAAAGATGGACGACATGGATGTAGACGAGGAAGACAACGACAATGACAGTGACAATGTCAACGACGACACTTTCTACAGCAGTTTTGCCGTGGAGGCCGATGCCAAACCTACGGATGACGAGGGTTTCCCCCTTGACGAGGAGTAGATGGCACCGCACACGATACTTTATATAGCAGCAGGGTATTTTGCTCTGCTGTTTCTGGTTTCCCGCCTGTCGGAAGGGAAACGCGACAATGACGCATTCTTCCGCGGAGCACGGCAGTCACCGTGGTGGGCGGTGGCGTTCGGCATGATAGGAGCCAGTGTCAGCGGAGTCACATTTGTATCAGTTCCCGGCATGGTGGAGAAAATGCATATGACCTATTTGCAGACGTGCATGGGCTTTTTTTTCGGCTATGTGTTTGTGGCGTTCGTGCTGTTGCCTGTCTACGACAAGCTCAACCTTATCAGCATCTACACATATCTTCAGAAGCGGTTAGGCGACATTTCGTACAGGACGGGAGCGTCGTTTTTCTTCATAAGCAAGCTTATAGGAGCCAGTATACGTCTTTACCTCGTATGTTCTATATTGCAGACGCTTATATTCAACCACTACGGCATTCCGTTCCATCTCACTTCCGTGCTGGTGCTGGCGCTTATATGGCTGTACACGAGGAAGAGCGGAATAAAGACCATAGTGTGGAGCGACTGCCTGCAGACATTTGTGCTGTTGTCCGCCCTTGTGCTCATTATATTTCAGGTATGCGCAAAGTTGGATTTCAGCGTTGCGGATGCGGTGGACTGCATACGAAGCAGCGAGATGGGTGGCGTCTTCGTGTTTGATGACATGGAGTCCAAACAGTATTTCTGGAAACAGTTTGTGAGCGGCATCTTCATAGTGGTGGTGATGACAGGGCTCGACCAGGACATGATGCAGAAGAACCTTACATGCAAGACCTTGCGTCAGAGCCAGCTGAACATGTGCGTGAACGGAGCGTTGTATCTGCCTGTAAATATGTTGTTTCTTGGGCTTGGCGTTCTTCTGTACACTTTCTGCAACGCAAAGTGTATAGAATTGCCGTCTTCCGGCGATGACCTGTTGCCTATGCTCTGCGGCTCCGGTGCGATGGGAGACACCACGTTGGTGCTTTTCGTGTTGGGGATAGTTGCCGCGGCATTCAGCAGTGCCGACTCTGCCATGGCGAGCCTTACCACGTGTCTGTGTGTGGACATACTGCAAAAGCCCCAGGACGAGAGGTTGCGCAAACTGGTCCATCCCTTGGTGGCGGTGTGCGTAATGGTATTCATTTCCATAGTGAGGGCTTTAAACGACACCAGTGTCATAGATGCCGTATATGTGGTGTGCGGTTATACGTACGGACCGCTGCTGGGCATGTATGCCTTCGGGTTCCTTACACGCAGACGTACCTGCGAGCGTCTGGTTCCGTGGTTTTGCGTCTTGTCGCCGTTGGCATGCTATGCGCTCGACTTGTTGGTTCTGAGATTGTGGGGTGTCAAGTTGGGCTACGAGTTGTTGATGATAAACGGGTCGCTTACGTTCCTATGTCTGTTGCTCACGTCTTCTGAATTCGGCACAGACAATGCCGGTGGCGACTGCCACGTTTAGGCTCTCGGTGGTGTCGCTGCCTATTGGGTAGTTGGGGACGTACAGCCGTCTGCTAACAAGTTGGCCGACATCTTCGCTTATGCCGTTGCCCTCGTTGCCCATCACTATTATCCCGGAGCCCGAAAGCTCTTCCGTATACATATTCTTGCCGTTGAGAAATGTGCCGTATACCGGGGCTCCGCACTGGGACACGAAATCCCTGAGGTCGGTGTAGTGCACCTTTACCCGTGCCAATGCACCCATGGTTGCCTGCACGGCTTTGGGGTTGTAAATGTCTGCGGTGTCGTGCGAACATATCACGTGTCTGATGCCGAACCAATCGGCTATACGCAATATGGTGCCCATGTTGCCGGGATCCTGCACTCCGTCGAGTGCGAGGCACAGTTCCCTTTTAGCCAGTCCTTCCGGTATGGGCTCATCGGTTGTCGGGAACACTGCAATCACATTCTGCGGAGTGCGCAGCAGACTGGTGCGTTCCAGTTCCTCCTCGCTTATCTCGTCGCATGATACTCCGCCAGCAAGGTAGTGCCTGTTGTCGTGTATCCACTGTGGCAAGGCGCAGACGTACACCGGCTGCATGACTGTCAGAAGTTCCCCTACCAATTTCGGACCTTCAGCCACGAAAACGTTGTCCTCTGCCCTTTTCTTTCTCTGTGCGAGCGACTTTATCCATTTGGACTTGCCCTTGCTTATCATGTTATTCGGAATATTTTTCACCACAAAGGTAGTGGTTTTAAGCGAAATAGTACTACCTTTGTGCGATGAAATTTTTGAAACGTCACTTTGTAGGCCTCTTGTTGCCGCTGGCTTGTGCGGTTTTGGCAGGATGTAGTCCCAACCGCTATATTCCCGAGAACGAGTATATGTTGGAGAAAGTGGAGGTAAAATCCGGCACTGCCGCACTCAAACCGTCTGCTTTTCAGGGGTATATGAGGCAGCAGCCCAACAGCAAATGGTTTTCGCTTTTCCGCGCTCCACTGCATCTGTATTCCCTCTCGGGCAGGGACAGTACTAAGCGTTTCAACAGATTCCTCAAGAGAATGGGTGAGCCCCCCGTCATCTATGACCGCGAACTGGCGGATGCCTCGCGTCTCAACGTGGAGGCTGCGGTCCGTAACATGGGATATCTGGGGGCGTATGTGGAAGTGATAGAGAGGAAACGCAAGAACAGAGTGAAAGTCATGTATCAGATACATCCCGGTGCACTCTACCGCATCAGAAACACGGAATACGATGTAAGGGACACCGCCGTGGACGGACTGCTCTCCGGAGGCGGCTTCTCTTATTCCGTAAAACCAGGAATGCCGTTTGACCTCAACACGCTCGACGCGGAGAGAAGCCGCATCAACACGTTCCTGCAAAACAACGGCTACTTCCGCTTCAACGAAGACTTTGTGCGTTTTGAGGCAGACACTACCGCTGGCGAGAGGCTCGTTGATCTCAAAATGGTGATTATGCCTTACAGGGCTTTTTCAGCGGATGTCTCCCGTCCGCATCCCACATACAGAATAGGGAAAGTGTCTTACGGCTTTCTGCAAGGCGACTCGCTGCGGCCGTTCGTCAGGATGAAGAGGGTAGAGTTTGCCACTAAACTGCAGGAGGGGAAGGTGTACAGGGAAAGGGATGTGCACGACACCTACTCGCGCCTTACCAAACTTGGAGCCGTGATGAACGCCAACGTCCGCCTTCAGGAGAACGTCTCGGACAGCACTCTGCTTGACGCAAAAGTGACGCTTATCCCCAACAAGAAGAATTCGTTCAAGGCCGAACTCGAAGGCACCAATTCGGCAGGCGACCTCGGAGCCGCCCTGTCCGTGTCGTACCAGAACAGAAACCTCTTCAAAGGCTCGGAACTTTTCAATATCAAGTTGAGGGGAGCATTTGAGGCCATAAAGGGGCTGAGCGGATACCAAGACCAGAATTATCTGGAGTACAGTGCTGAGATGGGGCTTGAGTTTCCCGACTTCGTGTTCCCGTTTCTGAAAAGCTCATTCCGCAGAAACGTGAAAGCCACCAGTGAGGTGGCTGTGGCTTTTGATTCGCAAGACAGACCGGAATTTCACAGACGGGTGCTCACGGGATCGTGGCGTTACAAATGGGCTTCTCCGGGCAGCCCGTTTCAGCATAGGGTGGACCTTCTTGACCTCAACTATGTGTTCATGCCTTGGATAAGCAAGACGTTTGCCGACATGTATCTCAACGACCCGGAGAACCGCAACGCCATTCTCCGGTATAACTACGAGAACCTCTTCATCATGAAGTGGGGGTACTCTTTCACGTACAGCTCGCGTTCCCTCAGCGGGGCCAACAGCAATTACGGGACAGACGCATATATCCTGAGGGGGAGCGTGGAGTCGTCGGGAAACTTGCTTTACGGAGTCGCGCAGATTAGGGGGGCGGACAAGAACACCCTGGGGCAGTACACTCTCTTCGGCATCGCTTATGCCCAATATGTGAAGGGCGATGTGGATTTCTCCAAGAGTTTCCGCATCAACAAGTCCAATTCCTTGGCTTTGCACTTTGCGCTTGGCATCGCTTATCCGTACGGCAATTCCACCATACTGCCATACGAGAAACGCTATTTCAGCGGAGGTGCCAACAGCGTGCGCGGATGGAGCGTGAGAGAGTTGGGGCCGGGCTCTTTCATGGGGACAGACGGAAGGATAGACTTCATCAACCAGACGGGAGATCTCAAGCTGGACATGAACCTTGAGTACAGAACTCACCTCGTGTGGAAGCTTGACGGTGCTGTCTTTGTGGATGCGGGCAATATATGGACACTGCGCAATTATGCCGACCAGCCCGGCGGACAATTCCGCTTTTCCACGTTCTACAAGCAGATAGCGGCTGCATACGGCTTGGGTTTGAGACTTAATTTCGATTATTTCATATTACGCCTTGACGGTGGCATGAAGGCCGTGCACCCTGCCTATACGGATGCCAAGAGACATTTTCCTGTCATACATCCCAATTTCGGGCGCGATTTCACTTTTCATTTTGCCGTGGGGCTGCCATTCTGACGAGACAACGGCACAAATAATTGCCAAATATATTTGCTTTTTTGCGCTATATTCGGTAATTTTGCACGCAAATTGAATGAACAATGCTGAAATTTCTTTCATTGGGGAGCGGAAGCAGCGGCAACAGTTACCTTCTGCTCTCGGATGACGCTTGCGTTATGATAGATGCCGGCATCGGCATGAAGACGATGAGAAAGTATCTCAAGACTTTCGGATTGTCGTTGGACGATGTGGATGCCGTATTCATCACCCACGACCATGCCGACCACTTGAAGGCTGTGGGAAATCTCGCCAACGAGATGAACAAGCCTATATTCGCCACACAGACGGTACACGAAGGCATCAACAGAAATTATTGCGTCGCCAGCAAGCTCACCCCGCAGCATATCCACTATGTGGTCAAAGACAAGCCTGTTTCAGTGGGAGACTTCACTCTCACTCCCTTTGAAGTGCCGCACGACAGCAGCGACTGTGTAGGCTACAGGGTGGAGGCAGGGGGTGTGGTGTTCTGCCTTATCACGGATGTGGGGCACGTCACCGATATCATCAAAAAGCAAGTGTCGGATGCCAATTATCTGGTTTTGGAAGCCAACCACGACGAGGATATGCTCATGATGGGGAAGTACCCGGCTTTTCTCAAGGGGCGTATACGCGGAGGCAAGGGGCATCTTTGCAACAAGGAGACCGCCAAACTTCTGGCGGAAAACGCCACACCCAAGTTGAGGCACGTATGGCTTTGCCATCTTAGCGAAGAAAACAATCATCCCGAACTTGTGCGCAAGACCGTGGAGTCTGTGCTGAGGGAACATGGGATATTGGTGGGTGTAGAC
>CAVHCL010000076.1:9000-17119 GCA_963634425.1 Bacteroidaceae bacterium | reverse complement strand
AACTGCCGCCAGAGTGGCACAGAAACTAAGCACACGATGGCACAAAAGACAACCATGCAATGGCAGAAAAAGCAACTGTCGTATTCAACATCAGCAGCAATAACTACCTCCTGTAGCCGGACAATTCTTGAATGCATCGAATAGTTGTTACGACTTTGTCCTCTCAAATATGCTTGACATCATTGATACCGAACCCGATGAAAAGCTTTACATATCAAAAGCAGGATGTGCGGGCATTTTGCGTAGAAAACGCGAACATAATGCTGGCATGAATGCAAGACTTGAAGTTGTTTTGGAAAATTGTTCGAAATAAGAGTTCTTTTGACTATGGTCGATATTTCTTGAAGACGAGTTGGTTGGTGCTTTGGGCTTTGTTCGTCACTTCCGCTTCATCGGAGAGAGTCGCGTAAATCTCGAGGCTCGACTTCAGCATCTTGCCGTTGCAGAGTGCCGTTATCTCTTCCTGAGTCATGGCGGAACGCCAAAAGAACAGTTCGCAGATATCACGCTTGCTACCGCACACATCTGCCTCAAGTACTTTGCCCAACCGTTCGCCCACCTCGCCTACGCAGGTTGTGTCCACATAGAGCAGTGTGCGTTTTTGCGCATAGTAACTGGTCAGTGTGACATAACTCTTGCCTGAAACTGAGAGTTTATTCTTGGATTTCAGAGTTTTGCCGTTGGGCGTGGTGAGAGTGACAGTGCCGTCTGCGGCGGCATATACCGTGGCTTTGCCAGTGGAGGTGTCCACGGTGAAAATCTGTCCTTCTCCGTCCTCGACTCTGACGGATATGGTGAACGGATGGCATGTCCCCTCGGGGACGAAACACAGAGTGTCGCCTGGTTCCATGGAGAGCGTCTTGTCTGTGGCGCGGCTTGGCGCGGCTTTGCCTTCCGCCAGGGCATCGAACAAAGAAGGCACCATGGATGTGAAGAACTCGTAATGTCCATCCGTGTTCTGGTGGTATGTGTCCGCCATATACCCGTCGGCCCACTGTCCTGCGCCGTTGTCTATGGAGCCGAGGCAATTGAACGAGGGCACGTCCCATTCATGGATGAGGAGGTTGAGCCGTTTCACGTAGTCGTAGTCGTGGTCGTTGTAGTCGCCGCGTGTATAGTTGTTCATCACCACAGGAATCTTGCCGTCGGTGCGCACCTTGGCTATGAGGCTCAGCATATTGTCCCTCCACTGTGTGAAGACGGCTTCTTGGTTGGAAGCTCCGTGTATGCCCTCGTTGCCGAGGGATAGCCCGAAGATGACGTACCGCCCGAAGTCGCGTGTGAGGTCGTCGTAACGGTCGAGGAGGTTCTTGGTGGTGTTGCCGCCGATGGAGACGTTGGATGTGTAGAACGGATATTCCGACTCGCCGTTTTTGTGCCTGTCCTTGAGAAGTTCCCCGTAGAGGTAGCGGTATCCCTTGTAGCTGTCGGCTCCCTGTCCGTTGGCGACGGAAGACCCGAACACCGAAATTCTGTATTCATCCGTCGGCGCCGTCACGCTGTATCTGTCGTTGACAAGGTCTATGCGGATGGCGTATGTGCCGGCATTCTGGTAGATGTCCTCGGTGTCCTGTCCGTCCGCCGGCATACCGAGACGGTCTCTGGAAACACCTCGCAGACGTTTTACGGCAAGGCTGTCCGTGTTGTTGAGAGCGAAGTACATGGTCTGGTCTACCCACTGCTGGGACGGAGAGCCCTTCAGCGTTACCTCTCCTTCCCAAACGCCGTTGCCTTTGTACGGAATTTCCGGGTTGTCCGCCGCCGCCTTGCCTCGTACATTCATCTTTACCGGCAGCACGTCTACGGTGCGCATACTGGCATCAACGGTGATGCGTGCCACGCAGGAACCCTTCACCCTGAACTCCGCCGCTTTGCCTCTGGTCTTAATCTTGTATGTGCCGTCGCCGAGGCTGGACAGTTTAAGGATGCCGTCGGCGGTGGCGCCGGAGAGTGAGTAGGTGCCCTCCTCAAGTCTTGCGTATGCACGGTAGCAGTCGTTGCCCACAGCCTTAAAGGAGACCTCTTCCGCATTGCCCCTCAAGACGAGTTTGGTGAATACTGGAGCGTCTTCGGAACGGACTGTGCCAGAGTGTCTTCCTCCTGCCAAGACCGTGAACGCGGGCATCACGGAGACGAGTGCCAACAGCAGTATGGCCTTGAAATTCATGTTGGCTGATTTGGTTGCCGTGCACTTCATCCCTCGGACATTATCTCGTTTATTTCCTCTTCCACCTGCAGCAGTTGCTTTTGGCAGAAGTCTATGATGGAACGCGCTTCCTTGAGTTTTGTTGCCAGTTGTGCGATGTCCATGTCCGGAGAGTCCAGTTGTTTAGATATTTCCTCCAGTCGTGCCATGCCCTCTTCGTAAGTCATGTCGGAGAGATCGTTTTCAGAGTTCTTTTTCTTCATTTTCCTTATGTGTTAGTTCTACCTTAGAGGTGACGGTTCCGTTTTTCAGTTGTGTGGTTATCAAGTCGCCGGGCTTTAGCTCGTCGCTGTTTCTTATCACTTTGTCTCCACGCCATGTGATGCTGTACCCGAGTCGGAGAAGTCGGGTGGGGGAGAGGGAGTCTGTCAGGCTGGCCATTGTGGAGAGCCTGTTCTTTTCCCTTTCTATGCGCAGCCTTATGCTGTCTGTGATATGCCTCTGCGCAAAGTCCAGCCGGTAGGCGGCTCTCTCCTTGACTCTGGCGAAGGCGTATGGGAGCATGGCGGTAAATCTCGTTATCTTCTGCCTTTCCTGTTCTATTCTTCTCTCCGGTTTGTACTTTATGTCCGCAGCCAAGGCTTCCAAAAGCTCCAGTTCCTCTTTTTGGTGTGTGATGAGGAAGTCGGCGGCGGCGGTGGGGGTCTTTACCCTGGTGTGCGCCACGAAGTCGAGCACGGTCTGGTCGCGTTCGTGTCCTATTCCCACTATTACAGGTATAGGGCATTGGGCTATGCACGAAGCCAAGGGATAGTTGTCGAAGTCGCTAAGGTCGCCTGTGGCTCCGCCGCCACGGATAATGACCAGGGCATGATAAGGAACTTCCGAAGACAGGACGTTCTCTACGGCTTGTATGATGCTTTCGGGAGCGTTTGCCCCTTGTAGTACGGCAGGAAAGAGGTCTGTGCGGAAGCGGAGACTGTAGGGATTGGGGACAAGGTGGCTGCAGAAGTCGCCATATCCCGCCGCTGTGCCGCTGCTTATCACAGCTATTCTATTGGTGAGGCGCGGCATCGGCAAGGTCTTGTTGTCGTCTATGATGCCGTCGGCTTCCAGTTGCGCCAATATCTCCTTCCGTCTCGCCATCATATCCCCGAGCGTGTACGACGGATCTATGTCTTGTATGTTGAGGGCGTATCCGTATTGTTCGTGGAACGTGACGCGCACCAGCACCATCACTTTGATGCCGGAATGCAGAAACTCTCCGGTCTCGTGTCTAAATCTCATGTGGAGAATGCCGAACTGACGCACCCAGCAGTTGACTTTGGCACGCGCTACTATACGTCCGTCTTTTTCTTCCTTTTGAATCAGTTCTCCATAGAAGTGCCCACCAGAAGCCACTCTTGCGTCAAGCAGCTCGCCCTGCACCCAGTATTCGTCATCAAAAGTCCCTTCCACAAGTCTGCGGACCAGAGTGTTAAGTTCGAGAAGCGTAAAGGAAGCCATACAATATTAAGAAGTCGGCGAGAGACGTAAGCGTTGTGACGTATACGAGGTCTCGCCGACTTGTTGTTATGAGTTTATTCTCCGAGGAAACTGAGCAGTATACCGGCTGCAACGGCAGAGCCTATCACACCAGCCACGTTGGGGCCCATGGCGTGCATCAGCAGGAAGTTGCGTTTGTCGGCCTCCTGGCCTACCATTTGGCTTACACGCGCTGCCATAGGAACTGCGCTCACTCCGGCAGAGCCTATAAGCGGATTTATCTTCTCTTTCAGGAACAGGTTCATCGCTTTAGCCATTAGCACGCCGGAAGCTGAGCCTACGCCGAAAGCGAAGATGCCCACTGCCAGAATGCCCAATGTCTGCCAGTTCATGAACGTGGACGCTGTGGCGGTGGCACCCACGGTGAGACCGAGACAGATGACGACAATGTTATTCAATTCGTTTTGCGCCGTCAGACTCAGGCGTTCCACTACGCCGCTCTCTCTCATCAGATTGCCCAGCATGAGACATCCTATCAAGGTGGCTGCTGAAGGCACCGCCAAGGATACCACCATGGTGACGAAAATAGGGAAGAGAATCTTCTCTACCTTCGTCACTGTGCGCAGCTGCGACATACGTATCTTACGCTCTTTCTCTGTGGTGAGCAGACGCATGATGGGCGGCTGGATAACGGGCACAAGTGCCATATAGCTATATGCCGCCACGGCAATGGGACCAAGCAACTCGGGTGCCAGTTTGGAGGTGAGGAATATGGCGGTGGGACCATCGGCGCCTCCGATGATGCCTATGGACGCAGCCTGCGCCGGAGTAAAGCCGAAGATGGGAATGTCCAATTGTGTAATCAGGAATGTGGCGAATATGCCTATCTGAGCCGCAGCTCCCAAGAGAAGGCTCTTGGGGTTTGCTATCAACGGACCGAAGTCTGTCATGGCGCCTACACCCAGAAATATAAGGCAAGGGTATATCCCGGCTTTCACTCCTATGTACAGGACATCCAGCAAACCGCCCTTGGCCATTATGTGGCCGTAGCTGTGGTAGTATTCGCTTTCTTTGTTCAGAAATTCATTGTTCCACATGTCGGAGTCGAACATCCCGCCTCCAGGCAGGTTGGACGCAATCATTCCGAATGCGATGGGCAGGAGCAGCAGTGGCTCGTACTGTTTCTTGATAGCAAGGTAAAGAAGCAGACATCCGACACCTATCATTACCGCACTTTTCCATCCGTCGCCCACGAAGATTCTCGTCAATCCCATCTCTTCGAAGAACGAGGAAATACCGTCCTCCGCATTGAAGCTGGCTGCCAGCACCGGTAATGAGATGACGGCGAAAAGGACTATCAGTCCTATTATTTTTCTTTCTCTGTTCATAGCAATACTTGTTGTTTTTTAGGTTACGCTAAGCATTGCCTCTATGCGAGTTCTATCAGAACCTGACCGTTTTCCACTTGGTCGCCCGGGTTTACCAGCACCGCTTTTACGGTTCCTCCGTTCTCGGCAGTGATGCTGTTCTCCATTTTCATCGCTTCCAGTGTGCACACGGTGTCGTCGGCTTTTATCTGGTCGCCTACCTTCACCATCACTTGTGTCACCTTTCCGTTGAGAGGCGCGGTCACAGCGTTGGCTCCTGCCGTTACGGGTTTTGGCGTGGGCGCGGCCACTACGGGGGCGGACTGTGCCACAGCCGGCTTGATAACGGGTTTGGTTGCGAGCCTGCGCTCTGGCAAGGTTACAGTGTATATTTTGCCGTCTATGGTCACCTCCAGGGTCCCCTCATGTTCTAAGACGTTGGCGACGTGTTTCTTGCCGCTTATAGTAAATTTGAAATCTTTCATTTTGGTGTGTAAATTAAAGTCGTGGGTTTAATACGGCATGCCAGTTGGAGGGATGGCTGTTGTCTATAGTGAGGATGCCGCTCTCCTCGTCGTGCTTGCTGTTGAAATAAAGGTATATGGCTGTTGCGATTACCGCCAGCTCTTCTTCCGTCTCCACCTCGTCGGCATGCATACCCGGAGCCAATGAATGCTTGCTGGCTTTGCGGCGGGAGCCGTTCCGGTGAGAACCATTCGACAGCTTTCGGGTGATGTAGCTGAACGCATTGAGTATCAGCACCAAAATCTCCAGAATACAGTACACTGCCACTATGCTGATTCCTGCCAAATACCAGGCTTCGGGCGTAATAGTAAGGAATGTCATATTTATATATGCTTTAATATGTCGTTACTTTTACAAGGGTATATTGCCGTGCTTCTTGGCTGGGTTGGTCAACTTCTTGTTCTGCAGTTGCTCCAAGGCGCGGATAATGCGGAAGCGTGTGTTGCGAGGTTCTATAACGTCGTCTATGTAGCCGTATTTGGCAGCCTGGTACGGGTTGGAGAAGAGGTTTTCGTACTCTGCTTCCTTTTCCTTGATAAATGTATTGGCTTCTTCTTCTTTGCCCTCGGCTTTCAGAGTCTTCGCCTCCTTGGCATAAAGGACGCTTGCCGCACCGCTGGCTCCCATCACCGCAATCTCAGCGCTTGGCCAAGCATAGTTGGCATCGCCACGCAGTTGTTTGCTGCTCATCACTATATGGCTGCCGCCGTAGCTCTTGCGCAGGGTGACAGTCACCTTTGGCACTGTGCTTTCTCCGTAAGCGTAAAGCAGCTTGGCGCCGTGCAGGATTACCGCATTGTATTCCTGGCCTGTACCCGGAAGGAAGCCTGGTACGTCAACAAGGGTGACGATGGGGATGTTGAAGCAGTCGCAGAAGCGCACAAAGCGTGCGGCCTTACGGCTGGAGTTGCAGTCGAGCACTCCTGCCAACTGCTTGGGCTGGTTGGCTACGATACCTACGCTCTGACCGTTGAACCGGGCGAAGCCGATGATAATGTTTTTGGCGAACTTAGGCTGTACCTCCAGGAACTCTCCGTTGTCTACGATACCTGCTATAACTTCGTACATATCGTAGGGCTGGTTGGGGTTGTCGGGCAGGATCTCGTTCAGGAAGTCCTCGCAACGGTCTATCGGGTCTGTACATTCCATGCGGGGTGTCTTCTCCATGTTGTTTTGTGGAATGTAGCTCAACAGTTTCTTGATGAGCGCGATGCCATCCTCTTCTGTGCTTGCTGTAAAGTGTGTCACTCCGCTCTTGGTGCTGTGTACGCTGGCACCGCCGAGCTGCTCTTGTGTCACCACTTCTCCGAGGACAGCCTTAACCGGGCCGGGACCAGTGAGGAACATATAGCTGGTGTTCTCTATCATGAGTGTGAAATCAGTGAGGGCAGGGCTGTAAACGGCACCGCCGGCACAGGGACCCATGATTGCGCTTATCTGAGGTATCACACCGCTTGCCATGATGTTGCGCTGGAATATCTCACTGTATCCCGCCAAGGCGTTGATGCCCTCCTGCAGACGCGCGCCGCCGGAGTCGTTCAGTCCGATGACAGGAGCACCCACCTTCATGGCGATGTCCATCACTTTGCATATCTTGCTGGCAAGCATCTCGCTCAAGGAGCCTGCGCTCACTGTGAAGTCTTGCGCAAACACGTACACAAGACGCCCGTTGACTGTGCCGCATCCTGTCACCACACCATCGCCCAGATAGTGCTTCTTATCCATGCCGAAATTGTGGCAACGGTGTTGTACAAACATGTCCATTTCTTCGAAGCTGCCTTCGTCCAACAACATGGCTATGCGCTCGTGTGCCGTGAATTTGCCTTTGTCATGCTGCTTCTCAATCGCTTTCTCGCCGCCGCCTAAGCGGGCTTTCTCGCGGAGTCCTACCAACTCCTTGATTTTTTCTGCTTGAGTACTCATTTTTAGTTAATGTATAATGTGTGCCAGTTTTTGTAAAAACTCCACAAAGGTACAAAAAAATAACAACACAATGTATTAGTATTCCTTTTTTATCCTCTCTTTGAGAGAATTTGGTGTGAATACTCCAAAATGCGACTTTGCAGAATTTGTCGTCAAAACAAATAAATATTGCCTTAATTTTGCAAAATTGTCAACAATTCACTACTTTTGCATCACATATTTCACAAACATTACACATTTGATATGCAAAAGAGAACTTGCAGATTTCGCCTGTTTATGGCGTTTGTCGTGTCTGCCGTAGTGTCCGTGTACGCAGCGGAAAGGAAGTCTGTGTCGTTGGACTCAAGGCTCTCGCACGGAGGGACACAAGAGTGGAGAATGATGAAAGCGGAGGATGCCAAAGCCTCCGGCGAGCAGATATCGCTTCCGGGATTCCTGTGCGACACGTGGAAGGAAGCCGTTGTGCCAGGTACGGTGCTTTCCAATCTGGTGGAACAAGGTGTGTACCCGGACCCATATTACGGGCAGAACAACAAGCTGAAGAACAACCTTATCCCCGACCTTTCAAAGGTGGGCAGGGATTTCTATACATATTGGTTCCGCACGGAACTTGTCGTGCCTGAGGAATACAAGGGACGGCGCATCTGGATAGAGCCAGAAGGAATCAATTACC
>CAVHCL010000076.1:0-8990 GCA_963634425.1 Bacteroidaceae bacterium | reverse complement strand
ATTACCGTGCCGAAGTGTGGGTGAACGGATATCTGATAGGCTGCATGGCAGGAATGTTCAACAGTCAGAGCTACGATATCACGGACAGGGTAACCCCCGGCAAGAAAGCCGCCGTTGCTGTCAAGGTATATCCTGTGGACGTGCCTGGCACATCCATGCCCAAGAGCTGGGGAGCGGCAGGAGAGTGGCACAACGGAGGTGACGGATGGATAGGACAGAACGTGACGCAACTGATGACCGTGGGGTGGGACTTCACGTTTGAGGACGGTGTGAGGGACAGGAACACTGGTATCTGGAAGAGCATAAAGATGTACTCCACAGGCAACGTGCAGCTCAGACACCCTATGGTGGTTTCGCAATTGGCGCACCCCAACTATGACAAAGCCAGCGAGACAGTCAGCGTGGAGGTGTTCAACCCCAACACCAAGACATTTGAGTGCATTGTAAGGGGAAGCATAGAGGGTACGGACATCAAGCTTGAGAAGAAAGTGAAGCTGCAGAGAGGTGAACACAAGATTGTGACGTTCTCTCCGGAAGAGTATCCCCAACTGGTAATAGACAAGCCTCGTCTCTGGTGGCCTAAGAATAAAGGCGGGCAGTATCTCTATACGCTGAACCTCACGCTCACCAACCTCTCCAACCATCTCTCGGACAGCATCTCCACCCGTTTCGGCATACGTGAGGTGGTGGCAAGCAGGGAAACTCCGGACAAGTCGAAGGTGCTGATAGTGAACGGACACAAAATGTTCGTGCGCGGAAGCAACTGGATACCTGAGGCCATGCTGCGTACCGACGACGAGCGTATGGAGACAGAGCTTGCATATACCGACCAAAGCGGTGTCAATCTGTTGCGCCTGTGGGGCGGCGGCATTGCCGAGAGCGACCGCTTCTATGAGTTGTGCGACGAGTACGGAATAATGGTCTGGCAGGAGTTCTGGATGACAGGCGACACCCGTCATCCGTTGGACGAGGCCCTCTATCTCGCCAACGTGGAAAGCACAGTGAAGAGGATACGCAACCACCCCAGCATTGTCATTTACGTAAGCAGCAACGAGAGCACGGCAGTCACCGGAGCGGAGGAACTGATAAAGTCTTTGGACGGGACACGTCCATATCAAATGCAGTCGGAGTGTGACGGAGTGCACGATGGGAGTCCGTACAAGCAGGTGAACCCGATGCGTCACTACGAGAACACAGCTTCCGACAGAGGCAGCCGTGTGGACGGCTTCAATCCGGAATACGGCGCGCCCACGCTCCCCATTGCCGAGAGCCTGCACGAGATGATGCCGGCCGAAGACCTCTGGCCCATCAACAAGGAAACGTGGGACTACATGGACGGCAACGGATTTCACCTGATGTCCACCTTGTACAAGCAGATGACCGACGAGTACGGCGAGTCCGACAACATAGAGGAATTTGCAAGACGCGGACAGATGGTGGGTGCCATCAACAGCAAGAGCATTTGGGAGGTATGGAACGAGAACAAGTTGGGATATGGCGACAGATGGTGCTCCGGACTGCTTTTCTGGTACCACAACTGCCCCAACCAACAAGTCTGCGCGCGAATGTGGGACTGGATGCTTGAGCCCACCGCATCCCTCTATCACACCATGCACGCCTTGGAGCCCATACACGTGCAGTATGACTATCTCACCGGCACAGTATCCGTCTGCAACGACTATCTTGCGGAACAGAAAGACATCACGGTGTCGGCAGAAGTGTACAATATGGACAGCAAGCGTCTCTCCGCCAACAGTGTAAAGACGGACATCCCGTCGGACGGAGTGGCCAACGACGTGATGAAGGTGGAGATACCGTCTAATGTCACACCTGTGTTTTTCCTTGCCCTAAAGGCCAAGGACAGCAAAGGCAACGTGCTTTCAGAAAACATCTACTGGAGTTCTACGGACAAGTACGAAGGCAAGAACACTGTGACAGGTCCGTGTACCTCCGGATTTGCCCCCCTTGCCGACATGAAACCCGCCAAACCTTCGGTAAAGGTGAAACAGATGCCGGACAAGGACGGTATGCGTGTTTGGGAAGCAGAGGTGAGGAACACGGGCGGCAGGATAGCGTTCTTCTGTCAGCTGCTGCTTGCCGACGGCGAAGGAAAGGCAGTCCATGCCACTCGTTACACGGACAATTTCTTCACTCTTCTCCCAGGGGAGAGGCGTAAGGTGGTGGTACGCACCCCCATCAAGGACAACAAACGATACATGATATTGTTCAACGAGAATATGCAGCCTAAGAAAACTGTGTACGAAGGTGTAGGCATTTAATGCCAATACAATATTCGGAACAAAAAAGAAGACAAGATGTACTGCGAGGAGAAATTTGAGGAGATATACAAGCGTGAGCCGGAGGCAATGGCTTTTTGCCCCTACCGTGTGTGCCCCATAGGCGCACATTCCGACGGCAATTTGGGCAAGATCACAGGTCTTGCCATTGACAAGGGAATACACATTGCCTATAGTCCCAAGCTTAACGGGGTGGTGGAGTTGTGTTCGTTGCAGTTTGAGAAACGCGCCCAATTCCACGTACGCGACATTCCCCGCCACAAGTGCGACGACTGGGCGGACTATCTGCGCGGAGCTACGCTGAAACTGTCGGAGAAATATCCGCTTACGTACGGTATAAGCGGAGTGATAGAGGGGACGCTTCCCATCGGAGGACTTTCCTCCTCGGCAGCTGTGGTGTTGGCCTACGTCAAAGCTCTCTGTCACGTCAACCTTATTTCCCCTCCTCCGCAGGAACTGATAAACATCTCCGTTGCCGCCGAGAACGAGTATGTAGGAGTCAACAGCGGCAAACTTGACCAAAGCTGCGAAGTGTTCTCCCGAAAGGGACACCTCCTGTATTTGGACACACTCAACGACGAGTACGAGCTGATACCGACCCTTCCTGCCATGAGGCCATACAAGATAGCGGTTTTCTTCAGTGGCGTGGAAAGAACCTTGGCTGGCAGCAAGTTCAACATGAGGGTGGACGAGTCGCGCTCTGCGGCATATGCCCTTATGGCATACGCGGGCATGGAGTACGGCAAGTTTTGCGAAGCCAATCTCCGCTATGTGCCGCGCGAGGTGTTCGAGCAGTTCAAAGACCGTCTGCCCCTCAACTGGAAGAAGCGCGCCGAACATTGGTACACAGAGTTCGACCGCGTGGTACAGGGCGCCGAGGCTTGGAGACGCGGCGACATAGAGGAATACGGAAGACTCAGCACACAGAGCGGATGGAGCAGCATCAACAACTGGGAGACGGGCTCTCCGGAGCTGAAGTCGCTTTACGACATAATGACCCATACCGACGGCATCTACGGAGGCAGGTTTTCCGGGGCTGGGTTCAAGGGATGTTGTATGGCTCTCATTGACCCTGCTTACGAACACTCCATAGTGCGCTCTGTCAGGGAAGAATACCTCAAGTCGTTCCCTCTGCTCAAGGACAAGTTCAGCGTACATATCTGCGACAGTGCCGATGGAGTGCTGCGGACGGGGAAAGATTTGGCACAATAAGTGCGGATTCAAAAAAACACACAAGAGAAATCGGAACAACAATGAAATGCTTGATATTGGCGGCAGGGTACGCCACACGACTTTACCCTCTTACGGAGAATTTCCCCAAGCCGTTGCTCGAAGTGGCAGGCAAACCGATACTTGACTGGCTGGTAGACGACATAGACGGAGCCGGGCTGGTGGACGAGTATGTTGTAATCAGCAATCACAAATATGCGCACTGTTTTGACGGTTGGGCGAAGGACAAGCCTCAGAAAATCACAGTGGTAGACAATGGCACGAGTACCAACGAGACGCGGCTCGGGGCTGTCTGCGACATGCAATATGCCATAGACACCTTGGGGTTGGACGACGACCTCCTTGTCATTGCTGGAGACAACGTGCTTGACTTCAGTCTGCAGAGATTCGTCCGCTATGCGTGCCATAAGGGTGCGTCGTGCGTTATGCGTTTCTTTGAGGAAGACGAGGAGAAGTTGTTGAAGTGTGGTGTGTTGACAGTGGCGGACGACGACCGTGTGCTTCGCATGACAGAGAAGTCCAAGACTCCGGAGACTCATTGGGTGTGCCCTCCTTTTTACTTTTATCGGCGCGAAGACGCACGCCTTGTCGGCAAGGCTGTGGAGAACGGTTGCGGCACTGATGCCCCAGGCAGTTTCATAGCATGGTTGTGCACCCAAGTTCCTGTCTTCGCCATGGAGATGCCCGGCAGGAGGTACGACATAGGGAACCTTGCAAGTTACGAGCAAGTCAAGCGCGACTATAAGGGAATACAAAAAGGCTGATTCCCTCTTCTCGGGGAAATCAGCCTTTTCGCAAATGCGTTCTTTGTCGACTCTGTCGGGATTATCCGACGTGAGAGTCTTGCCCGATTAAAGGACTTTTTTGTACAGGGTGACAATGTCGTCCAGGGTGACATCGCGGGGGTTGCCCGGTGTGCACACGTCTGCCAAAGCCTGTTCTGCCAGTGCCGGGATGTCTTTCTCCGTGATGCCGAGGTCTGACAGGTGTTGTGGTATTCCAACCTTGACGCTCAGAGCTTTTACGGCATCCACAGCAGCCTGCGCTGCCTGTTCGGCAGTCATGCCAGAGGTGTCCACGCCCATCTGCTTCGCTATCATTCCGTATTTCTCTACCCGTGTGGGCATGTTGAACTCCATTATGGTGGGGAGCAGCAATGCGTTGGCTACTCCGTGGGGGACATCGTGCAGAGATCCCATGGGGTGCGCCATACCGTGTACCAGACCCAGTCCCACGTTAGAGAAAGCCTGTGCGGCGATATACTGCGCCAACGCCATGCCTTCGCGTCCTACAGGGTTGTTGGGCTCTTCCACTGCCAGTGGCAGGCTCTCCGCTATCATCTTGATGGCCTGCAGTTCGTACATGTCGCTCATCACCCATGCGCCTTTGGTGATGTATCCTTCTATGGCATGTGTCAGGGCATCCATTCCTGTTGCTGCGGTAAGTCCCTTCGGCAGAGAATACATCAATTCGGGGTCTACGATAGCGACGGCAGGAATGTCGTTGGGGTCGACACATACCATTTTGGCATGTCTCTCCTCGTCGATAATCACGTAGTTGATGGTGACTTCCGCTCCTGTTCCTGCCGTTGTGGGCAGTGCTATGATGGGTATGCTTTTGTGTTTTGTGGGTGCGCACCCCTCCAGGCTCACCACGTCGGCAAACTCTGGGTTGTTGGCCACAATGCCTATGCCTTTCGCTGTGTCCATGCTTGAACCTCCGCCTATGGCTATCAGACAGTCTGCACCGCTTGCCTTGAACGCTTCCACGCCTTGCTTGACATTAGTAACGGTGGGGTTGGGCTTTATCTCGCTGTAAATCTCGTAGGGGAAAGATGCCGCGTCAAGAATGTCGGTCACCATTTTCGTGGTACCCACCTTTATCAATCCCTTGTCGCTACATACGAGGGCTTTCTTCAGCCCCATACGCTCCAACACTTCAGGTAACTCCTTGCGGGCACCTGCTCCAAAATAGGAAACCTCGTTCAGAATAAATCTCTGTGCCATAGTAATTTTTTTAGGTTTGTTTTTAGTTTTGCACTCTCTGTCTATCAGTTAGACACAACTTAGACACAACAAAGATAAGAAATATATTCAAAATGCTCGCAAATATGACTTTTTATTTTCTTTTTCGCACATATTGCGTATCTTTGTGTTTGGATTTTGAACCAAATAGTTAAGAAAACACAAAATGAGAAGAAACATTTTTATCTTTTTGCTGACAATTGCCGTCAGCACTGCCATGGCGCAGCCTTGCGTAGTGGCTCACAGAGGTTATTGGCGCACAGACGGAAGCGCTCAGAACTCGCTTGCCTCACTGGGCATGGCGGCGGAAATCAAATGTTACGGGTCGGAGTTTGATGTATGGATGACGGCGGACGGTGTGCCTGTGGTATTCCACGATGCCACGATAGACGGCATAAGGATAGAAGACACCACTTTCGCCACGCTTATGAACCACAGACTCTCCAACGGGGAGTTTATCCCCACCTTGCAGCAGTACTTGTACGAGGCACTCAAATATCCCGACTGCAAACTGATATTCGAGCTGAAGTCGCACCGTACGCCCGAACGCGAGAAGTGTGCCATCGGCAAATCTCTGGAACTGATAAAGATGCTCGGGTTAGAGGGACGCACCGAATACATATCTTTCAGCAGGCACGCCTGCGAGTTCATCCATAGCCGGATGCCGGAAGCCAAGGTTGCATACCTCAGCGGCGACCTCAGTCCGAAAGAAGTGAAAGCCTTGGGGCTGACAGGCATAGATTACCACCAAAAGGTGTTCGAGCAGCATCCCGAATGGCTCAACGAGGCTGCGGAAGAGGGGATAGAGGTGAACGTATGGACGGTGGACGGAGAGCAAGACTTGCGTCACCATGCCACACTCAAAGGCATTGACATAATAACCACCAACGACCCAGAACTCCTGCAGCAGATATTGTCTGAAATACCTAAAAAAGGTTAATAAAATGTAATTAGAGATGGAGGACGTGCCGCATTACCGGATTTGTCAATACATTTGCGCAGAATTAACGAATGTGAGTATTAACTAAAACCAATTGTTAAGGTTATGGCAAAATGGATTTGTCCGGTTTGCGGCTACGTGCACGAGGGTCCAACCCCTCCGGAACGTTGTCCGCAGTGCAAAGTTCCCGGAGAGAAGTTTAAGAAAGTGGAAGAGGACAAGACTCTTCAGTTTGTTACAGAACACGAGTTGGGCATAGTGGATGCAGTCCCCGCGGGGGAGGACGGAGACTTTGTGCGTCAAGGTCTGAAAGATCATTTCATGGGCGAGTGCACCGAAGTGGGCATGTATATTGCCATGAGCCGCCAAGCTGACCGCGAGGGTTATCCCGAGATAGCAGAAGCGTTCAAGCGTTACGCTATGGAAGAGGCGGAACATGCGGCACGCTTTGCGGAGATGTTGGGCGAAGTGGTGTGGGACACCAAGACAAACGTAGAGAAACGTATGTTGGCTGAGGAAGGCGCATGCCGGGGTAAGATGGACATCGCCAAGGTGGCGAAACAGCTCAACCTGGATGCCATACACGACTCTGTCCATGAGATGGCCAAGGACGAGGCACGCCACGGGGCAGGGTTCCAAGGCTTGTACAACCGTTATTTCAAGAAATGAAACATTAGAGGTTTAGCGGCTTATGCCGACGTGCCGGAGCCACGTTTTTATAGTTGAGACATTACTAAGCCGCAAAACCTCTTTTTTTCGTCTGCGACTCTTTCCCCTTCTTTCGGGAAATGTTGTATATTTGCATATTCTATGGCAGCAGAGGCCACAGAATATGCAAATAAAACCGTAACCCGATAGATATGGCATATTATTCAAAGACAATACAGGAAGAAGAACTCAAGAACAAAGTCCGCGAGGAATGGTTTGCCGGTTATGACAACACAGACATCCCGGGCAAAGTGGATTTCTGCGTGGGGCATAACGGAACGACCTATCTTTGGGCAGAAGCCAAGCGAGGAGTCAAGCGCGACATCTATGAGCAGTTCGTGCAGCTGATTCTCACAATCGGCAAAGACCGCCGCTTTGCGGAACTTGATCCTCCCGACTATCTCGGTTCCTTCGATGCCGAGAAAATGGGCTTTGTGCATTATGATTCCATCTCGGAAGTCTTTGAAAAGAACGATTTTAACTGGCAGGTGACACCTTCTGACCATTCAACCAAGGAGTTTAAACTGCTTTACGAAATGGTGCACGACACCTTGAAGGAGCACGTCTTTATCTTCAACTTCGAACAGCAGGGCGACAGCCTCCGTTTCTTCATCAAAGACAAGTTCTCCTTGACGGGAAGACACGCCTCCAAAACCAATGTCAACAAGAACAATTTCCCTCATGTCTACCGCCGTTGGCTGAAGGAGGTGAAGGATACGCTTGCCGTTAATTGGAACGACTTGGCAGAAATAGGCATTTATGATTGTCATTTCTTCCTTGCAGACCTTATGGCACAAGACAACACAACTCTGCTTCAAAATCTCACGGTTCTGCTAAAAGAAGACCATTACAAAGTCAACACAGGGAAACTCCAAGGGAACCAAACTCCTTTGTTTGCCCATTTCGAGTTTAACGACAACCAAATGGCACATCGCTTGTTTTGGCAACGATACAAGCGTCCTCCACGAGAGGAATACCGTGATTATATTTTGGAAAGAGCAGACAGATTGCGTCCGCAAGACATTCGTGAGCGCCATGGCTCTTACTTCACCCCGATGATATGGGTTGAGAAGTCACAGGAATATCTTGCCAATGTACTCGGAGAGAACTGGCAAGATGAATATTATATTTGGGATTGTGCTGCGGGTACTGGTAATCTGCTGGCAGGATTAAACAATCGCCATAACATTTGGGCTTCAACCTTGGAACAAGCCGATGTTGACACGATGAAAGAACGTATTCAAAATGGGGCAAACCTATTTGGCAACCATGTTTTTCAGTTCGACTTTTTAAATGATCCATTAGTAGATTATAGGACAAAAGAAGGAACAGAGGTTAAGAGCAAAGTGCCTGTAGAGTTACAAAACATCATCAAAGACCCTGAAAAGAGAGAGAAACTTGTCGTATACATCAATCCTCCGTATGCAGAAGGAGACAACAGGAGCGGTGAAGGCAGAAGTGGCGTTGCCGCCAATACCTATGTAGCCAAGACCTTTGGGACATCAATGGGATATGCAAAGCGGGAACTCTACATACAGTTCCTGACAAGGGTATATCGTGAAATCCCTACGGCGGTGCTTGCAGATTTTTCAAAGTTGAAAAATCTGCAAGCACCCAAGTTCTCGGATTTCCGCCGCATGTTCCAAGCCACGCCAAAGGCCATGTTTATCGTTCCGGCAAATACTTTTGACAATGTAAAGGGAGACTTTCCTATTGGCTTCAAAATATGGAACACGGCAGATATCGAACCTTTCAATGGCGTTCTCTCGGACGTGTACAATGAAAAAGGAG
>CAVHCL010000075.1:0-7147 GCA_963634425.1 Bacteroidaceae bacterium | reverse complement strand
ATCTTAGGGTCTGCCTTGTCCTCTTTGGTTCTTCTTGCCACATACACCTCGCATCCGAAAATGGGTTTGAACGGCTCTTTGCCCTCCTTCTCCCGCCCTTTGTTCACATTGGCGCAATAATCAAAGAACTCCTTTATTCCGAACATATTCCCATGGTCTGTGAGCGCCATGCCCCTCATGCCGTCGGCCAAGGCCTTATCCACCATCTTGTTTATGGTGGCTTGTCCGTCAAGAAGGGAGTACTGCGAGTGAACGTGCAAGTGAACGAAACTTTCCATGTTGTCTTGTTTGCTTATATGGGCATAAAGATACATACTTTTTGTATATAACTACCGACTTTTGTTTTCATTTGTATTGCAAGAGTGCTAAAAATATGTGATTTCCTTTGCCGTTAGAAGAAAAACCTTTAACTTTGTCTTCGGTAGTAGTATGTTCCATAACCAACGAAAGGAAGCACAAAAGACAATGGGAAAACGGCTGAGGAAACTGAAAAAAATAAGACTTCACCACGAAGGAACCAGCACTCTTATATGGGGAGCGGTGGGGCTGGTTGCGCTCAACGTTCTCCTTTATGTGTTTTTTGAAGACAAAACCGCATTTCATATTGTCCTGCTTTTCAGCATACTGGTATATCTCGTCCTTGTCAACTTCTTCCAATGTCCCGTGCGCTTGTTCTCCGGCGATACAGAAAACACCGTAGTGGCTCCGGCTGACGGAAGAGTGGTGGTATTGGAAGAGGTGGAGGAGAACGAATATTTTCACGACAGGCGCATAATGGTGAGCATCTTCATGAGCCTCTTCAATGTGCACGCCAACTGGATACCTGTGGACGGCAAAGTGAAGCTGGTGCGCCATCAAAACGGCAATTTCCACAAGGCCTGGCTGCCAAAGGCAAGCGAGGAGAACGAACGCAGCACCGTGGTCATCACCACTCCGGACGGCACAGACATACTCGTGCGCCAGATAGCCGGAGCTATGGCGAGGCGTATTGTCACCTATGCGGACGAGGGTGAGGACTGTTACATAGACGAACACTTGGGGTTCATCAAGTTCGGCTCGAGGGTGGATGTGTATCTGCCTTTGGGAACGGAGGTCTGTGTGGCTTTGCACCAAAAGACCGTAGGCAACGAAACGATAATCGCAAAACTGTGTGAGAAGTGACATGAAGAGACACATCCCGAATACAATTACCTGTTGCAACCTCATTTGCGGTTGCGTTGCCGTAGGTGTGGCTTTCCACGGCCTGTACTTTTATGCAGCTGTGATGATAGTGGCAGGTGCGGTTTTCGACTTCTTCGACGGAATGACGGCACGCGCATTGGGCGTGTCATCTCCCATAGGCAAGGAGTTGGACTCATTGGCGGATGTTGTTACGTTTGGCTTAGCCCCAAGTGCCATAGTGTTCAGCCTCTTCCACGAGGTGCATTATCCCGAGTTGTTGATGCCCTTTCGCAACGTGATGCCTTATACGGCGTTCCTGATGGCGGCATTCTCGGCTCTGCGTTTGGCAAAATTCAACCTCGACACGCGTCAGGGCACACAGTTCATAGGTCTGCCCACTCCTGCCAACGCCCTGTTTTGGAGTTCCGTCGTGTTGGGTCAGCATGCCTTTTTGGTGAGTTTAAAGTTCAACGCAGTGTTTCTGTTTCTCTTCGTGTTGCTTTTCTGTTTCCTCTTGGTAGCCGAAGTGCCCATGTTGGCACTCAAGTTTAAGGACTTCACTTGGAGTGGCAACCGCGAGCGCTTCATCTTCCTTATAGGTTGTCTTCCCTGCTTCATCTTGGGGCTTAGTTGTTTTGCCGCCATCATCTTGTGGTACGTGGCGGTGTCGGTGGTCTGGCACAAGTTTCGCCTTTAGGACGTATATGGTACGTTATGCGCATACTTGACTTTCCAATGGCACGTACGTGCGTTTGACAATGATGTAAGACCTTCTCCCCCCAAAAAACGGCGGTTGTTTTTATGGCAGACCCCATGGTATTTACCGGGGAACTATGGGGTTCGCGCCGGGGAACTATGGGGTTCGCAACTGCGAAAGGTACATGTTTCTGAAGCCACCTTTTTTGCACCCCCTGAAAAAGTAACCTAACCCCAAGTTTGTCCACGTCAACACGGTATAGAGGAACACATGGGACTGGCCACATGGCGAACACACCCGCGTTTGTCAAATGGTAAGGTGTTAAAATGGCGGCGTTTTAAAAATTACTGTCCGGATTGTTTTTGCGTTTGGGGATAAAAACTGTACCTTTGCGCACAGTGACGATTATATAAAGGAGGCACATCATGAAGAATATAGAGGACCGTTATATCAGCCTGTTGACCGACTTCGGTTTCAAGCGCATCTTCGGCACGGGTCCGAACAAGGACCTGCTCATCAATTTCCTGAACTCGCTCTTTGACGGGGCGCAGGTCATCACGGACGTGAAGTACCTCAACAGCGAGCATGTGGGCGATGTCTACGCCGAGCGCAAGGCAATCTTCGACGTGTACTGCGAGAACGACCGCGGCGAGAAGTTCATCGTGGAGATGCAGAACGCCTACCAGAAGCATTTCAAGGACCGCTCGCTGTTCTATTCCACCTTCCCCATACGTGAGCAGGCTTCCAAGGGGTCAGAGTGGAACTTCCGGTTGGAGCGTGTCTACACGGTGGCGTTGCTGAACTTTGATTTGGAGGAACCCGCGTTCGACCGTGACGACATAAACCACGACGTTGGCCTGCTGGACAGGAAGACGCACAGGGTGTTCAACGACAAGCTGTCGTTCAAGTACGTGGAGATAGCCAAGTTCGACAAGACGGAGGACGAGCTTGTGACGCTCTACGACAAGTGGCTCTACGTCCTGAAGAACCTGTCCCGCCTTGACGAGCGTCCCGCCGCCTTGAAAGAGAGGGTATTCTCCAAGCTCTTTGCCGAGGCCGAGATAGCCAAGTTCACCCCCGCTGAGCTGAAGTCGTACGAGGACAGCCTGAAGGCGTACCGTGACGTGAAGAACTCCATAGACACCGCTTTGGAGAGAGGTCGTGAGGAGGGACGGGCAGAAGGACGTGAGGAAGGGCTGGCAGAGGGGCGAGCAGAAGGACGGACAGAGGGTGTCAACAATGAAAAGATTGCGACAGCAAAGCGTATGCTTGCGGCCGGTTTCACGGCAGAGCAGGTGTCTCTCGCCACCTCATTGCCACTTGAAACAGTCGGGCTTTTAATACCAATTGTCTGACAATCAAGCCTGTCCTATTTGGAACAGCTGACCACACAAACGACAGCTTCCGCTTCTTTATGTTTTGCACATCATAAAGAAGCGGAAGCCGTCAATGACTATACTGGAGATTTGTGGAAAAATTACTGTCCCGTCAGTTCATGTCCATCACCCTGCCGGCGAATATCACCGCACCGGTGTGCGAGCATGGCGAAGGCCATCTGCATACTCAGCGGAGACACCACGAAGTTCTTCTCCATGCCTCCAACCTTCTTGGCGAGCGCAACGGCGAAGTCCGTCTTGCCTGCCAGTTCCTGGTATGTGGCGTTGGAGTTGAACTCCTTGTCAAACCCGGACTCGGAGGCGTAAGCCTCTCCGTCGTTCTCAACGTTGGTCTCCTTCACCGCGCCCGCTTTCGGGGCATCGGGCTCTCCTCCCGTCTCGTCATCGGATGAGCATGAACACATCAGCCCCGACATTGCCGCGAACGAAGCGCAGCACAAAAATAGAAATGTCTTTCTCATAACAGCATGTTTTTTAAGTTAATACAAAAATTAATACTTTTATTTCTCAAAAGATTCGTCATATTCATATTGCCACAAGAAAGTGGGAACATCAAATCGGGCACTCTGTTACTTAATCCCCATAAACTTGAGTTTCTCCACCAGTCGTCTTTCTGCAACGACTATTTCCGCATTCCCTTCCAGTTGTGCGTTGGACGGGACGAGACAGCCATTGCTTGTCTTCATGACATTGCCAAAGCAGACATAGACCTTATACGTCCCGACTCCATCCTTGAAATCCGAGACACTGACGACCTTGCCTGACAGAAAACCAAACTCACTGTCGGGGTAGTTCTCCAGCCTCACCTTTACCGTCTGGCCTTTCTTTACCTTGCCTATTCCTTGGGCGGACATGGAGACAATACCGCTTGTTGGCTTCCCATTGAGGGTGTTCTTCGGTATGTAAGCGAACCTGCCCACCAAAGTGTCCGGATATGGGAACACAGCCGCACCGGCAAGGGTCACCATGAGCACGGCGCCTATCAATGTGATACCCCATCGTTCTATCCATGGGGGTATCCGCCCCATTATCTCCTGCACCTCCTCGGAACGAAGGTTTATCTCATCTTCTTCCCATTCCTCTGCACCGTCTTCTTTCATCTGCATAGTTTTTTTATTCTCCCAGTTCCAACTGGTTCTTCACCAACTCATAGTATACCCCTCGCTTTTCAGTCAGCGTCACATGTGTGCCTTCCTCCACGACATGGCCTTTGTCCAGGACTATGATATTGTCCGCGTGTCTGACTGTGCAAAGACGGTGAGCCACTACCAGGACAGTCTTTCCTTGAAAGAACTCCCCAAGGTTGCGCATTATGATGCCCTCGTTGTTGGAGTCCAAGGAGTTCGTCGCCTCGTCCAGGAAGATAAACTCCGGGTTCTTGTAGACCGCCCTTGCTATGAGTATGCGCTGCCGCTGCCCCTGAGAGATGCCGCTGCCCTCCATGCCAATCTTCGTGTCATATCCCATCGGCAGGGAATGTATAAAGTCGCCGATATTGGCCACCTTCACGGCGTGTCTCAAACGTTCCGTATCCACCCTGTCCGTACCTACTGCAATGTTGCGGGCAATGGTGTCCGAAAAGATATAGCTCTCCTGCATCACCGATCCCGTCTTGCTACGCCAGAGATGCGGGTTTATCATCCCGAGTGGTGTCTCGCCGATCTTTATGTTGCCGCTGTTTGGGGTATAGAATCCTTGCAGTAACTTCACTACCGT
This sequence comes from Bacteroidaceae bacterium, assembly GCA_963634425.1. Lineage (GTDB taxonomy): Bacteria > Bacteroidota > Bacteroidia > Bacteroidales > Bacteroidaceae > Physcousia. Next base: position 2,176 of record CAVHCL010000075.1, on the reverse strand, counting down.
GGTCTTTCCGCTTCCGCTGGCTCCCACAATGGCTGTCACCTTGTGTTCCTGTATTGTCAGACTCACGTTCTCCAACGCATAGTCGCGTGCCGCCCCACTATAGCTGAACGTCACGTTCTCCATGCGTATATCGCGCCTCTCCGGCAAAGACGCCAGCTTTGAATGTATTCCCTGCTCCTCGTCCCTCCGGCGGTGCACTTCGTTAAGGCGTTCCAGGCTTATCTTCGCATCCTGCCATGCCTGTGCGAAACCTATGAACTCTCCTATCGGCGCAGACACCTGGCCTATGATGTACGTCAGCGACATCATCATGCCGAGAGTCATTCTTCCTTCAACGACACTCTTCGCCGCGATAAAGGAAACCAGGATGCCTGTTGCCTGTGTGAAGAACACTGAGCCAATCTGTTGTGTCTGCCCGACGGCAAGTCCACGCAGACTTATCCTGAAGAGCCTCACCTGTATGCGCTCCCATTCCCAGCGTTTCTGTTTCTCGCAGTTGTTCAGCTTTATCTCCTGCATGCCCTGGATGAGCTGTATCAGCTTGCTCTGCTCTCCTACCGACTGGCTGAAACGGCGTATGTCAAGCTCACGCCTGTATTTCATGAACGAGAGAATCCACATGACGTGGCAACTGTTTCCTATGAGGAATATGGTCAGGATGAGCTGGTTGTAATAAGCGAGGATACCGCCGAAGACAATGAAGTTGAAGAGCGAAAACACGATGTTGACGGAACTTCCCATCAGGAAGGACTTTATGCGTCCATGGTCTCCTATGCGCTGCATGATGTCGCCTGTGTTCTTCGTGTCGAAATAGCGAAGCGGGAGACGCATCAGTTTCATCAGGAAGTCCGAGATGAGCGAAATGTCCACACGCGAATTGACATGAAGCATTATCCACGAACGGATGAAGCCGACTGACAACTGGGAGAGGAAGAGTACGAGTTGGGCTATAAGGATGAGGGTTATGAACCCCAAGTTCGCCGCACGTATTCCCTCGTCCACCATGGCTTGGGTCAGGAAGGGGAATATCATCTGCAATGCCATCCCCAAAGCCATCCCCACAACAAGTTGCAGGAACTGTTTCCTGTATGGTGTCAGATACCTCGCAAAGAAGAACAGGTCATGGCGTGAATCGCGTTTCTCGTCCTCATATTCCAGAAACTCAGGCCCAGGCTCCAGCAACAGAGCCATACCGACATCCCTGTTCCATTCCTTCTTTGCCAGCCAGCAACGTTCAAGTTCCTCCCGGCGGAATGTCACCGTTTGCGATGCGGGGTCTGCGATATGGAAAAGGCAGTTGCCGCCTCGCTTTCTGCTAACCTTATAGAGCACCACGAAATGGTTCTGGTTCCAGTGCAGTATACAGGGCAAAAGGGCGTCCCTGACCAACTGCTCTACACTTATCTTCACGCCCATCGTGCGCATCCCGATGCTCTCCGCCGCATCGCTGATGCCGAGCATGGAGACACCCTCGCGGGTGATGAAGCTCCGCTCGCGCAGTGTCTCAAGCGTGTAGCTACGCCCATAATGACGTGCTATCATGCGCAGGCACGTCGGCCCGCAATCTGCACTGTCCAACTGGTGATAGTGGGGGAAGGGCTTCATGTCAGAGGTTATTATATATGTTCAGGATGTTCCTGCGAAAGGTCTCTATAGAGTATTTCTCCTCCAACACTTTGGTATCCGCTTTAGGTATCGTGAGTTGACCAGTAAGGACTTTTTCTGCAACAGACAGGAATCCGTCGTCATCAAGAGCACCGTCATGATTATAGACAAGACCGTATTTGCCATTTTCAGTCAAATCTGCCAGCCCGGTAGTGTTGTTTACAATGATTGGGAGACCAGCCATCATCATTTCAAGGGCGACATATCCGAATTCCTCATGTATGGATGGTACAACGCCTAAGTCAGCCATCACATAGAATTCCATTATCTTGTCCTTATCTATGAAGCCTGTAAATGTTATCTTGTTCCACAGGCCATCTGCAAATTTAAGGCACGACTTGAAATTGCCTTCGCCTATCACAACCAGCCTGAGATTTTTTATCTTGTGGGAAAGCACACGGAAAGCATCCATCAGATAAACGATGCCTTTGATCGAATCCAAGCGCCCACAGAAAACAATTATTTGCTCTTTACCCTTAAACCCATACTTGCGCCGCAGAGAAAACCCACG
>CAVHCL010000074.1:0-6083 GCA_963634425.1 Bacteroidaceae bacterium | reverse complement strand
TCAGTTGGTTAGAGCGTCAGATTGTGGTTCTGAATGTCGTGGGTTCGAGTCCCACTAGTCACCCCAAAGAAAAACGGAAGAAACCATTTGAGGTCTCTTCCGTTTTTCTTTCTTTTCTTTTCGTTTCACTTCACTTCACTTCACCTTATACCTATCCCCTGTGGTTTCCGCCACCTTTCTCCTGTATGCCTCCGGATACCCCGGACGAAGCACCGGACGCGGATTGCCGCCTGGTGTCTTCATGTAGTTGCCGTTCTCGTCGGTACGCTTCACTGACATATCGTTATACTTCACGATAAGGGTCTGCGCCAACGTGTTCCATTCGTCCATCATGCCCTGTGCCGCACGGTGAGAGTACGCAGAAAGGAACTCGCGGGCCTCATCCTCCGGCATGGCGGCTGCCTTCCGTTCAATGTCGGACTGGAGGGAGTTGTAGTCGGCCTCGAGTCTGTCACGTGCCACTTTCACTTCGGGGAACAACGCCGAGTATCTGGGATAAACCATGTTGCTCACCCAATTCTGTACCCAAAAGGCAGAACGTGTGGAGAAATGGAAAGCGTCGGCTGTCTGCACGGCATAACACTCAGGCACACCCTGAGCGCAGCAATATACGGGAGTGAGCGGCACCATGTTTGTGTCGTCGTTGCCGAACCATATCACTCCTCCCAGATAGTCGGGAAGCCAGGAACGCATCTGGTCGACGTACACACACGCAGTCTGTTGCGTGCTGATGGGACGCTCGTTAAAATACTTCACCCCGTCCACCTCGTACGAAAGGGGAGTAGGACGGTAGGGCATCTCCCAGGGACCCATTCCCAAATCCCCCTGCAAGTTCAGTTGAGTGTTTTCGTAGTGGTCGCGCATCATGTCCTTCACATCCTGCACCGAAAGGAGGGCCTTAGGTTTGACGCAGAGAGGCATGGGCTCTGCATTGACATCGCCCATGGCATATTGCAGATAAGGCTCCATGTCCTCCGCAGCCCATTTGTTGAAGAAGCTCCACACACGTGCCTCGCAATAGCGCAATGCCGTGAAGTCGGCAGGTGCGTATGCGGCTGAAAATGAAAAGTCCGCATCCTTACCGTTGAAATATCCCTTTTCCCTTGCGAAAGAGATTACGTCCTTGCTGTATATGCAGTTGTCCTTGTCCTTGAGCGGGAACTGACGGATGCGGCTTTGGTTGGCATGAGCGCAGATGCAGTCGTCGGGGACTCTCACAGCCACCCATACGGCACCTTTCACGCCAGGTCCTTTACCTATCATATCCATCACCCATACCTCGTTGGGGTCGGCTATCGTGAAACTTTCCCCCTCGCTGCAATATCCGTATTTCTCCACTAAGGAAGTCATTACGGAGATGGCCTCGCGTGCGTTCTTCGCTCTCTGAAGAGCAACGGACATGACGTTGCCATAGTCGAAAAGCCCTGCCGTATCGCACAGTTCTGCACGCCCTCCGAAAGTGGTCTCGTGTATGGTCAACTGGTATTCGTTCATCAGTCCCACCACGCTATAAGTCTCTTCTGCCTCTGGTATCTCACCCAGATAGTTGTTGGTCTCGTAATGGTAGAGTGTGCGCATCTCGCCCTTCTTGTGCTTGCCTCCCTTGAAATAACCCATAAAGCCGTATGCGCCGTAGTCGTCGCAACTGTAGGAAACTATCACACTGCCGTCCTTACTCGCTTTCTTGCCCACTATCAGATTGGTGCACGCAAACGACTGGCAGCACCCCGACACAACGGCAAGAAGCACAAACAAAAATTTTCTCACAAACATACCAATTATCATTTTATCATCAATTTGTCACTGCCTGCCGCCTTGAAACTCATGTCAAGTCCTTTGACACTGTGGGTTAGGGCACCAAACGAAATAAAGTCCACCCCGGCGCGTGCGTAAGGAACCATCGTGTCGAACGTGATGCCTCCGCTGGATTCCGTCTCGCACCTTCCGTTCACCAGCTCCACCGCCTTCTTGGTTTCCTCAGGAGTGAAATTGTCGAACATGATGCGGTCGCACCCCTCGGCAAGTGCCTCTTCCAGCTCTTTCCAGTTGCGCACCTCGCATTCTATTTTCAGGTTCTTGCCTTTGTTGCGGCAGTATTCCTTGGCCTTGCTTATGGCGTTGTGTACACCTCCGCAGAAGTCTATATGGTTGTCCTTCAACAGTATCATGTCAAAGAGTCCTATACGGTGGTTCAAGCCCCCTCCTATCTTTACCGCCTCTTTCTCCAACATTCTCATTCCCGGAGTGGTCTTGCGTGTGTCCAGCACTCGTGTCTTGGTTCCGGCATCTATGAGAGCTTGCTGGTAACGGTGCGTCATGGTGGCAATACCGCTCATGCGCTGCAAGATGTTGAGCATCAGCCGCTCGGTCTGGAGCAGGCTTCTCACCTTGCCCCTGACGCCCATGACTATGTCTCCGGGGGTCACGCTTGCTCCGTCCGGGATGTAGACCTCAACCTCAAGTCCCGGGTCAAAGCGTCTAAACACCTGCTTGGCTATCTCCACTCCAGCCACTATGCCTTCCTGCTTTATCAACAGTTTGCTCTCCCCCATCTCCGACTCAGGTATGCAACAGAGAGTGGTGTGGTCGCCGTCGCCTATATCCTCGGCAAACGCCAAGTCTATAAGCCTGTCATTCAATTCTTTTACACTTAACATATTTCTTGCTTGTTTTTTTTGTTGTCGTTTTACGGTTTTCCGGGTATCTCTACCGTCATTCGTGATGATACGGTTCGTTGTTGATTATAGTCATGGCCCTGTATACTTGCTCGGTGAAGAGCAGACGTATCATCTGGTGGCTCAGGGTCATCTGCGAGAGGGATATTTTCTCGTCAGCGATGTCGTATATCTCGTCTGAAAATCCGTATGGACCGCCTACGAGGAACACCATACGGCGCAGTCCCCTCACCATCTTCCTCTCCATCCACTTGGCGAAATCGACGCTCCTGCGTTCCACGCCCCTCTCGTCCAAAAGCACGAGATAGTCGCCATGCTGCAAAGTCTTGCGTATCAGAGAGGCCTCCATATCCTTTTGCTGGCTCTCGCTGAGACTCTTGGTTGACTTCAGTTCCGGCACCACTTCCAAAGAGAAAGGCACATAGTGGTTGATGCGTGAGATGTACTCCAGTATCCCTGCTTCGAAATGCTTGTCCGTGGTCTTGCCGACCACTGTCAACACCATTTTCATTCCTTGTTCTCCTCTTCCAAGTATTCGTAACATCCCGCACAGGGAGCTTCGCCTCTGATGCGTCCGAGACGGTCCGTGGGATAACCGGAGTTCCACGACGCATCCGCCGCTCCTCTTATTTTGCTGCCAGCCACAGGAGTGAAGTCGTAGATGAAGTTGTAAGAGTCGAACACGCGGAAATTTGACTCCGCATGTGTGGAATCTTCTTCGCTGTCATAGACAACAGACACAAAACGCGCCTCGTCGTCAGTCGTTACGGTATTGAGGAAACAATGGTCGAACAGGTATGGAGTGTCTCCATCATCATCAGAAAGCTTGCCCATTATCACGTCGTCGCCATAGCCTGTAATCACACAGTTGTGGAAATAGGCCTGTTCTATGGCATAGTAGTTCTCGTCGTCGTCTCTGTCGGCTATATAGAGGGCTTCGCCGCGTTCGGAGCTGAAAAGATAAAACTGCGCCAAAGTGCAATGGACAAATGTGGTGTTTCCGCCCAGTATGCTCACACATCTGCCGCGCGCATTGCTTATCTGGGTGTTTGCCACAGCCACTTTGCTGCCGCTGATGTTGAGAGCGTCGCCACCCACGTTGTGTATCACGCTGTTCTCTATCTCCAGACACATATCCACAGTGTTGTCGTGGAGCACCTCCACCCCTTTGCGTCCGCTGTGTATGTCTGTATAGACCCATTTGTTGCCTACACTTCCTTGGTGTATGGTCACTCCGTCCCACCGGTTGGGTGTGTTGTCGTAGGTCAGATAAGAAAACATGTGGTCAGTGCGGTCGCCGCGCATAACCACCGGCTGCTCCATAGTGCCGTTGGCTATGACTTTTCCATAGACATCCATGCCGCACTTGTCGTGGAACATCAGGCAAGTTCCCGGCAAAAGAGTCAGCGTGGCGTTGTTCCCCACCACCAAGGAATCGTAGACGACGTACGGCATGTCTGTCTTCAGCGTGAGGTCTCCGGTAACATCCATACCGTGAAATATATGGGCGTCCCTTCCCACTACCCTTAGCGGCAGCTTCTGCTCCACCCCGCTCTCCAAGCGGAACGTGAGGCAGTCTTCATACAGTTCCGGCTCGGGCGTGCCGAGCTCGGGAAGAGTGACCTCCACTCTTACTGCGATACTGTCCTTGCGCCTTATCTCGAAATCACTCCCTTCGCCTCCTGCAAGATAATGTCCGTCCACATTGACCCTGAAATGACTTGCCGTCCCCTTGTCCAACGACACGGACGAGACACGCAGCCCCTTGCCCCTGTTGTGTACAAAGAGGGAGTACGTACTGCTTGGTATAGTGTTGATGAGAGTGTCGAAGCGAACCGTATCCACAGGAAACTCCAAACGCGCCGACGGGTCTGTCGTGAATTCGTCATAGTCGCTGCACCCCACTGCCAGCAGGGCTAATGACAATATACAGGGATACAGATGTCTCAGCATCACGCCTCGGGTATGTTCTTCAAAATAGCCAAGAGCCAGTCCCAAACCACTTGGACTGAAGGGATGTACAGTTTCTCGTCAGGGCTGTGCACTCCTCTCATGGTGGGACCTACACTTACCATGTCCATGCCGTCAAACTTCTCGCTGAAAAGACCGCACTCCAGACCTGCGTGTATCCCCCTTACTACAGGTTCCTTTCCCGAGACTTTGCGGTACTCCTCCACAGCCACTTTCAAGATTTCGCTGTTGGGGTTCATCTTCCATCCAGGATATCCCTCCCCTATCTCCACATCGGCTCCCGCCAGTTCAAACACTGCCGCCACGCTGTTGGCCATGTTCACACGTGCGCTGTAGATGCTGCTACGCTGGCTGCTGGTGATTTCTATCGTCTTTGTCTCGCGGTTCATGCGTACGGAAGCCAGATTGCTGCTCGTCTCCACAAGCTCTATGTCTTGGCACATAGCGTACACACCGTTATCCACAGCCTGCAGCGCAGTTATCAGCCGGGTACTCGTGTCTTTGTCCACAAATTCTTTAACGTCCGCTTCGGAAGATATGACGAACTCCACATCCGGCTCTGTTATCCTGTACTCTTCCTCCACATCGGCGGCAAAGAGATTCCAGTCGACACACACCTTCTCCTTGTCCTTAAAAGGCACGGCACATATACAAGTGGCTTCGCGCGGAATGGCGTTATGTAGTCCTCCCGCCTGGATGTCGGCAAGACGCAGGTCGTATTTCTTCTGACATATATAGAGAAAACGCGCAAGCAACTTGTTGGCGTTGGCACGTTTCTTCTCTATGTCATCACCGCTATGTCCGCCAGTCAACTTTCTGACAGCAAGAGAGAAAACATAGTATCCGGAAACCGATGGCTCAGGCACATAAGGCATCTTGGCCAAGGTGCGGCATCCCCCTGCACAAGACACAAAAATCTGTCCTTCATCCTCGCTGTCAAGGTTGACAAGCAACCTGCCTTTGATAAAGCCGGACTTCATTCCCTCTGCACCGGTAAGTCCTGTCTCTTCGTCGCGTGTGAACACACACTCTATGGGGCCGTGCTCTATATCGTCGCTCTGCAATATCGCCATCTGCATAGCCACCCCTATACCGTCATCCGCGCCTAAGGTGGTACCTTTAGCCTTCATCCACTCACCGTCCACGTATGTCTGTATTGCGTCGTTGTCGAAATCGAACTGCACATTGCGGTTCTTCTCGCACACCATGTCCATATGACTCTGAAGCACCACCGTAGGCTTCTTCTCCATACCTGGTGTCGCAGGCTTGCGTATGACAACGTTACCCGTCTCGTCCAGGACTGTCTCCAACCCCAACTTCTTGCCGAAGTCAACAAGGAACCCTATCATCCTCTCTTCCCTCTTGGACGGACGGGGGACAGCGTTCACTTGAGCGAAACAATCAAACACACGCTGTGGCTTTAATTCAATTTTACTC
>CAVHCL010000073.1:0-4914 GCA_963634425.1 Bacteroidaceae bacterium | reverse complement strand
TTCAGGGCCCTCCAGGACATCCGTGTCCGGGAGGGCTTTTTTGCGTTGTGTGCGGCCGGTATGGGCTGGGAGCCATAGGAACTCTAGAGGATCTAGAAGCCCTAGAAAATCTAGAGGCCATAGAAAGTACAGAAACCCTACGCAGAGTTAAAAAAATGCAATTTGACTGAAGCCTGTGGCCTTATGTCAATAAAATTCTTTACCTTTGTATTAATATGAGCTACATTTGGGAAAATACAGAACTGCCCGACGGTTTGGCCGAAACTGTTGACGCATTGGCTAACAAACTTAATGTTAGTCCAGTGATTGCGAAGTTGCTGCTTGAAAGGGGCGTTGACACTGTGGATAAGGCAAAACAGTTCTTCAGACCTCAACTTAACAGTTTGCACGACCCTTTTCTGTTCAAAGATATGGACAAGGCTGTAGCCAGGCTCAATATGGCTTTGGGCAGAAAGGAACGTATCCTCATATATGGCGACTATGATGTAGACGGATGTACCGCTGTGGCATTGGTGTACCGTTTCCTCCGACATTTTTATTCCAACATTGACTATTATATTCCCGACAGGAACGAGGACGGGTACGGTGTCACGTCTCATGGAGTGGATTACGCATACGAGACCGGCGTGAAACTGGTCATTGTCCTTGACTGTGGGATAAAGGCGGTGAAGGAAGTGGAATATGCCAAGAGCAAAGGGATAGACTTCATCATCTGCGACCATCATGTGCCAGACAGAGAACTTCCTCCTGCTGTGGCGGTGCTGAATGCCAAGAGACCGGACAACACTTATCCCTATCGGCACCTTTGCGGCTGCGGTGTCGGTTTCAAGCTGATGCAGGCGTTCGCTTACGACAACGGCATAGAATTCAGCCGTCTCATCCCCTTGCTGGACTTGTGCGCTATAAGCATCGCTTCGGACATAGTGCCTATAATGGGTGAGAATAGGATATTGGCTTACAACGGGCTGAGACGACTCAACAGCAAGCCGAGCACAGGTGTTAAGGCTTTGATAGACATCTGCGGTCTTACGGACAAGGAACTTTCCTTGAACGACATAATCTTCAAGATAGGTCCGCGCATCAATGCCTCCGGCAGGATGCAGAACGGCAGAGATTCTGTCTCATTGCTTATAGAGCGTGACAACAAGAAGGCGAGGGAAAAGGCGGCTCTGGTAAACGAGTACAACGAACACCGCAAGGATTTGGACAAGGCTATGACGGAGGAGGCCAACCGTATTGTAACGTCTTTGGTGCACGAGCACGACCGCAAGTCTCTTGTGCTATACAACGAGGAATGGCACAAGGGTGTGATAGGCATCGTGGCATCGCGGCTTACCGAGATATATTTCCGTCCCTCTGTGGTGCTGACGCGTACCGGTGACGTGGCGGTAGGTTCCGCACGTTCCGTGGCAGGCTTCGACATATACGGTGCGATAGACAGTTGCCGTGACTTGCTTGAAAATTTCGGAGGCCACACTTACGCAGCCGGGCTGAGTATGAGGGTAGAGTGTGTCCCGGATTTCAAACGCCGTTTTGAGGAATATGTGGAAGACCATATACTTCCCGAGCAGACAAGTGTCTCCGTCAAGATAGACGCCAAACTGGGTTTCAAGGACATTACTCACCGTTTCTGTGCCGACCTCAAGAAATTCAGTCCTTTCGGCCCTGACAACCCAAAGCCCATTTTCTGTACAGAGCATGTGTACGACTACGGCACCAGCAAGGTGGTGGGCAGGGCTCAGGAGCATATAAAGCTCGAACTGGTGGACAACGTGTGCGACAAGGTGATGAACGGCATCGCTTTCGGGCAAAGTTCGCAGGCACGCTATATAAAGACCAAGCAAGCCTTTGACATAGTGTACTCCATAGAGGACAACACGCACAAACGCGGCGAGGTGCAGCTGCAGATAGAGGACATACGTCCCACTGTGAGGAAGCAGGATAACGAGTCCGCCGCATCATAGGCCTTACGGGATGGACGCAATCCTTTCCATACTTCGCAAGTACTGGGGATACGATGATTTCCGCGGCATACAGCGCGAGATAATAGAAAGCATCGTAGCGGGAAAGGACACATTGGGGCTTATGCCTACAGGCGGCGGAAAGAGCATCACGTTTCAGGTGCCGGCTCTTTTGAAGGATGGCATGTGCATAGTGGTGACTCCGCTCATAGCACTTATGACAGACCAAGTGTCGGCTTTGCGGAGGCGTGGCATCAAGGCGGCTGCCATACATTCGGGGATGCCGAGTGAACAAGTGCGGAACGTGCTTGACAACTGTGTGTTTGGTGCTTACAAACTTCTTTACATCTCCCCCGAGAGACTTTCTTCCCCCTTGTTCCTCGCAAAGCTCGCGCGTATGAACGTCAGTTTTGTCACCGTAGACGAGGCGCACTGCATTTGCCAGTGGGGATATGATTTCAGACCGTCTTATCTCAAGATAGCAACAGTCCGGGACATCAAGCCGGACTGTCCCGTACTCGCTTTGACTGCCACTGCCACTCCGGAAGCGGTGAAGGATATCCAGAGAGTCCTGCGTTTTCCCGAAAGCAATGTCTTTAGGATGAGTTTCTCCCGTCCCAATCTTGCATACAAGGTGTTGTGGTCAGAAATCTTGATGGACGACCTTCGCTATGTCTTGGACAACAGCGGCGGCTCGTGCATCGTTTATGTGCGCAACCGGATGCTGTGCAAGGACATCTGTGAGACGCTGCTGTCCATGGGCTATACCGCCACATACTATCATGCGGGGCTCAGGAGCATGGACAAGAATAGCCGTCAGGAAGCTTGGCGGAACGACAAGTATAGGGTGATGGTGGCCACCAACGCATTCGGGATGGGCATAGACAAACCCGACGTGAGGCTTGTGGTGCATATAGACATCCCCGACTCCATTGAGGAGTATTTCCAAGAGGCGGGAAGGGCAGGAAGAGACGGCGAGCCTTCCGTGTCAGTAATCTTGGTCGACGACAACAAGCTCAAACTCTTGTCGCGTCGTGTGGCGCAGCGTTTCCCATCGCTGGAATATGTGAGGGGCGTGTATGAAAAGCTCTGTTTCTTCCTTTGCATGGCTATAGGCGATGGCTTCGAAGTGGTCCGTGAGGTCAACCTTGAGAGGTTCTGTATGGTCTACCATTACCATCCCATCATGCTCGCAAGTGCCTTGCAGCTGCTTGACATGGCCGGATATATAGAGTATCGCGACGAAGAGGACAGCAAGAGCCTGTTAAGGATAAACGCCACGCGTGACGGGTTGTTCCGTGTGCTTGACGAAAACGGAAGAAAGATATTCATGTCGCTGTTCAGACACTACGGCGGCATCTTCGTGGAATACGTGTTCCCCGACGAGAGCCTTGTGGCAGAGGAGACTGGGCTCGACATGGAATACATATACCATAAGCTGGTGGACTTGGGCAAGTGTGGGTTGATAGAGTACATACCGCGCAAGAAAATGCCGCGTATAACATTCCTTCGCCGCAGAGTGGACAAAGAAGACATAACGCTTCCCGACGAAGTGTACAAAAAACGCAAGGAGGCGTACGAATACCGGCTCAGGGCTATGTGCGAATACTGTGTCTCTACGGAAGAGTGCAGGAGCAAGATGCTGCTGAGCTATTTCGGAGAAAAAAAGTCGGAACGTTGCGGCATCTGCGACGTGTGTACCGAAACCGCGCCTTTGTCCCTTTCCAAGGACGAGTACGACAGGATAAGGTTGGTTGTCGTAGAGCAGTTGGAGGATGGTCCCGTCCCGGCGGGCGACTTGCGGTTCGGCGGCATTCAGCGGGAAAAACTGAACTTCGTCTTGGACTGTATGCGCGCCAATGGTGAGCTGATACAGACAGAAGACTATAAGATAGCTTTGGGCGAGGAAACGGAATAAGTGTTTATTGCCGACGAAAAGCATTTTACGATGTTTTTTGTCTGGCTTTTTCTTTTGCGCTACAACAAAATATTGTATCTTTGCGGATGTGAATACGTTTTGTTTAATATTTAAAAACAAGAGAACTATGAAAAAGATTTTTACAATGATGGCTGTGCTCCTGCTTGGCGCATCCAGCGTGATGGCACAGAAAGACGAAGTCAAGGTTGCTGTTGAGGCAGGCGTAGGTACAGAACTTGAAGTGGGTGCCCGTGCCGAGTACGGACTGAACAAGTACCTCTCTTGGGACGTGCTGCACGCCAAGTATGCATGGGACTACAACAAGGGCAAGGACTGTAACTTCAACGAGATTTCGCTTACCACCGGTGTTCGCGGTTTCTCTCCTTCGTTCGGTCCCAATCTGAAGGCGTTCGCCGCCATAGACTTGGGTTACGGACTCACTTTCCGCCATGTCACTACACACAACTTCGCATTGGACTTCTCCATTGGCATTAATCTTTGCGAGAAGTTGTACGTAGGTTACGGACTTGGCTATATGGCCAACGACGGCAAGCACAAGGATCATCTCTTCCGTATCGGCTGCTACTTCTAAATACAACTACTATTTCGGGTCAGCGGATATTGCCGGTTGGTAACGATCCCCCAAAAAACATTTCCCTGCCGGGAGAATATTTCTTTCTGGGCAGGGAAATGTTTTTTTGGAAAGGTCAAGCCGGCTATTCCGTGGGCTTTTCTGCGACCGGACGGACTGAGTGGCCAAAGTAACGGTCGAAGTATTTGTATATCACGCTGTGGTTGCCACTGTTGAGGTTGAGGAAGTACGCGTGCCCAATGTCATCCGTGGACAGCGTACTTGACCAGTAGTGGCCGTACTCGCCATTGATGGAGCCGTTAGTGACACCGTAGCCAGGAAGGGGAATATAGATGACATTGTTATTGTTGCTGGCGACCTTGTAACGTTTGATGGCCTCACTTTCCAGCGTCCATGTGCAGCTATTGACGAGGTCTTCAAACTCGGCTTTGGTGGGCATACGG
>CAVHCL010000072.1:10346-19447 GCA_963634425.1 Bacteroidaceae bacterium | reverse complement strand
GCTACAGCAACACTCGATTTGGGTATTGCTGGGAAAATAGCATTATGGTAAATTCGCTGACTTTTTGCTCACTATTTTAGGACTTTCTTGTCCCGAACTGGGGTAATGTGATGACAGAATGCGGTTTTATCCAAGAGTCCACCCACAGCTCCACGGAGTTGGCGGCTTTTTTAAAAGAAGCGTTTGGAAGCGGACCCTATAACGGCCCGTTCGTTTGAGAAAGACTACTACATTGACGGTGATGGCTTCGAGAGGGCGTACTAAGGAATACAGGTGTCCCATTCGATGGCAGACCATGATACTTTCAAGCGGGAGACGGAGGGGCAGATAAAACTTGCCTCAATCCAAAGGTGGGGGCTTACACCCTATGCGTTTTTCTTTCTCGCCTCGGCGGCGTACGACAAAGCCTCACGGCATTTGTCGGTGACATATTGCCAGTCGTGAGCCGCTACACGGTCGGGGGGGAACAAGTTGCCACCCATGCCTACGCAGAAAGCTCCTGCGCGCAGCCATTCCGTGACGCTCTCCAGGGTAGGGGAAACGCCTCCTGTGACCATGATTTTGGTCCAGGGGCACGGAGCTGTGACACTCTTCACGAAAGCCGGTCCCAGCACCTGTCCGGGGAACACTTTGGTGAGGTCGCATCCGGCCTCCTGTGCTGCGCCTATCTCGCTGGGAGTGCCGCATCCGGGGCAGTAGGGCACAAGCCGTCTGTTGCATACGCACGCCACGTCGGCGTGGAAAAGCGGCCCCACTATGAAGCACGCCCCCAATTGCATATAGAGAGCGGCGGTGGGAGCGTCCACCACGCTGCCGGCACCGAGAGCCAGCTCGGGACATTCCTTTGCGGCGAACTTCACACATTCGGCGAACACCTCGTGGGCGAAGTCGCCACGGTTGGTGAACTCGAAGGCGAGTATGCCGCCCTCGTAACATGCCTTTATCACTTGCTTTGCTGTCTCAGCATCCTTGTTGTAGAACACCGGCACTATGCCCGTATGACCTATCTTGCGGAGCACTTCCGCCTTGTCGAACCTTGCCATAAACAGTGTCTTTATACCTTATGTATGTATATATGTGTACTTACTTTTGTCGTGTCCGTGTGTCAGCGTTGCACCCTGCCGTTGCCGTTGCCCATCGCCAGTGCCGCCACCTCTTCCGCACTCATCATGTTGATGTCTCCGGGTATGGTCTGTTTGAGTGCGCTTGCCGCCACCGCAAAGTCGAGCGTCTGCTGTCCGTCCATACCGCTTACCATGCCGTGTATGATACCTCCGCTGAAACTGTCACCTCCTCCCACTCGGTCCACTATGTGGTCGAGGTTGTAGTGTTTGCTCACGTAGAACTTCTCTCCGTCGTACATCATGCCTTTCCATCCGTTGTGTGAGGCACTGATGCTCTCGCGCAGCGTACATGCGATGTGGCTGAAGCCGAACTCCTTGTACATGGCGCAGAAGATGTTCTCGTAGCCGTGTGCGTCGGTGGAGCCGTTCTGCACGTCGGCATCGGGCTTGAAGCCGAGGCACAGGTCGGCATCTTCCTCGTTGCCTATGCACACGTCCACATAGCGCATGAGCGGCCGCATCACGGCTTGTGCCTTCTCCGGAGTCCACAGCTTGCGGCGGTAGTTGAGGTCGCAGCTCACTGTGGCACCCACTTTTTTTGCTGCCACGCAGGCGAGACGCAGACACTCTGCCGCACTTTCGCTGAGGGCGGGGGTGATGCCACTCCAATGAAACCATTGTGCGTTGCGGAAGATGGTGTCGAAATCGAAATCAGACGGATTGGCTTCGCTGACGCTGCTGCCTGCCCGGTCGTAGATAATCTTGCTCGGACGCAGACTGGCGCCCCTCTCCATATAGTACACGCCGAGACGCGAACCTCCTCTGGCGATATAATCTGTGTTGACCCCGAAACGACGCAGGGCGTTGATGGCCGACTGGCCTATCTCGTGGCTGGGCACCTTGCTCACAAAGTAAGCGCCGTGGCCGTAGTTGGCAAGACTGACCGCCACGTTGGCTTCGCCGCCGCCGTAGTTGACGTCAAAGGAGTCGGACTGTACGAACCTGCCGTAGCCCGGAGGGGAGAGGCGGAGCATAATCTCGCCCATAGTGATGATTTTCGACATTATTGCAATGTTTATGTTATTGACTTGTTTTGTTCTTAATCAGCGGCAAAGTTATACAATTTTAACGTAAAATAAAAATAGACAAGTGAAATTTTGACTTGAAAGGAAAAAAGGCACGTAAAAACCGCCCTGTATTTGAGGAAAAACAGTAACTTCGCCTCCGTGGAACTGATGTACACATCTGTCCGCAGAGAGGGGCAGCCTCTTACGGCAGGTACTTTTGTGGAATAAATTGCATAATGTGTAAAATGAGAAAGACTATCAGCGTATGTTTTCTGGCTACGGCAGTGTGTGCCTGCATAGGCGGCGGAGGCACTGCGCAGCATGGAAGTGAGGGGCAAGACAGCATCCGTGTGGAGTGGGACTCTGTGACGTTCCACGAAATCCATCGCCCCATGGGCGACGGAGACGACAAGCCGTCGTGCGCCATAGACGTGTGCGTGGAGACCGCGGTGGGGCATACTAAAGCAGACAGCTGCATAAGCCGCACCATAGCCGCCGCAGTGCTTGGCGACAGTTTGCGGCTGACCCCGGCCGCCGTACACCACTTCGCCGACAGCGTGAAGAATGGGTACACTGAGGAGATGAGCACACTTTACGACCCTGACGACGAATACACGTTCCGTTACCAATACGTCTTTGATGTGAAAGGCGCGCGTATGCCAAACTCCAAGGACGGCGTGACAGCGTACAAGGCTTCCGTGCGCGTCTACCAGGGCGGAGCCCACGACGGATATGCCGAGGTGTGTGTCAACATGGATGCGCGCACCGGCAGGGAACTGCTGAGTTCCGATGTGTTCGGGGAAGACAAGACAGCACGTGTGAAAGAACTGATAGAACGGCAACTGATGGACGACAACGGTGCGGAGACCATGGAGCAACTGAGAGACAGCACCGGCATCACCATGCTTGGAGAAGTCTACGTTTCAGACTTCAACTTTCTGCTGCTCAAGGATGGCGTGCATTTCATCTTCAACCCGTATGACATCGCTCCATGGGCGACAGGATTGGTGGAGGTGAAACTGACATACAGACAACTTGAGGGATGCTTGAAATGAACTCTGGCACAAACGCCGTGCACCCACAAACGACATTTGAGAAAAATATGGATATAGATATAATAGAGAAGTATTTCCCGCAGTTGGACGAAAGGCAGAAGGAACGCTTCGCCGCACTTGATGCCATGTACCGCAACTGGAACGCAAAGATAAACGTAATATCGCGCAAAGACATAGACAACCTTTACGAGCGTCATGTGCTGCATTCGTTGGGCATAGCGGAGGTCATAAACTTCCGTCCTGGCACACGTGTGATGGATTTGGGCACTGGCGGCGGTTTCCCCGGAATCCCCCTGGCCATTATGTTCCCGGAGACAGAGTTCTTGTTGGTGGACAGCATCGGCAAGAAGATAAAGGTGTGCGAGGAAGTGGCCAAGGCGTTGCAGTTGGACAATGTGTCCGCCAGGTGGTGCAGAGCCGAGGAGGTGAAGGAGAAGTTCCAGTTCGTGGTGTCCCGTGCTGTGATGCCGTTGGCAGACCAAGTGAAGATGGTGCGCGGCAACATCTCAGCCGAGCAAATGAACGCATTCCCCAATGGGCTGTTTTGTCTGAAAGGAGGGGAACTGGAGCGTGAGATCCGCTCCGTGAAACGGCGGACAGAGGCAATACCTTTGTCGGATTTTTTTGAGGAAGAGTATTTTGCGACAAAGAAAGTAGTTTATACCCAAATATGATGAAAGTAAAAGTCTTTACATTCAACCCAGTCAGGGAAAACACCTACTTGATATGGGACGGGGACACCTTGGATGCGGCGGTGATAGACGCCGGGATGTACGATGCGTCGGAGCGCAGCGAATTTGCGGACTTCGTGCGTTCGCAAGGGTTGCGTCTCAGCCTTTCCCTGCAGACCCATTCTCACTACGACCATATTTTCGGGCTTCCTTTCGTATTCTCGGATTTCGGTTTGCGTCCGCATCTTCATGCTGACGAGGAGACTATCTATTACGCCATGCCCAAGTGGGCCAAATACATGGGTGTGGACATAAAGGAGCCGCTACCTCGTCCGCAGAAGTTGTTTGCCGACGGAGATGTGGTGACTTTGGGGAACATAGGCATAGAAGTGCTGCATACGCCCGGACACACGCCCGGCGGAGTGTGCTACTACATAGAGGCGGATGGAATGCTGTTCAGCGGCGACACCTTGTTCCGCGGCTCGGTGGGACGGACAGACCTTCCAGGCGGCAACCAACATGACGAGATGTGCGCCATAGCGGAGAAACTGCTGCCGTTGCCTCAGCGTACCAAGGTGTGGCCAGGACACGGCGACTGTACAACGCTGGAGTTGGAGGCGGACACAAATCCGTACCTGCGTGGACTGCGCCCATAGCTCTCAGCAGCAGCCAGACGAGTTGCGGAAGTGATGCCGTATGCGCCGCAGAAAGTCGGAGCGGTGAGACAGTCTGTTCAAGCTGAATGCCGCAGAGACCACAAAGGCGGCGATGCCTACCGCATACTTGGCAACGGGATTTGCGCAGAAACTGCATGCCACAGCGGCAAGCAGAGGGACGGACTGCACCATGCATATCACAGCCGTGGAGCGGCGTATGCGGCAGGCATAGAGCTTGCCGTAGACAAGCAGCGAGCACGCCACATCGTACAACGCCCCCAATGAAAGGGCTACGCCAGCGCCAGTGAGCCCCCAAGTCCGGTATAGAAAATAAACGATGATGGCGAAGAACACGTCGTAGGCCAGTTCCATGGCAAAGTAGACAAGAGATTCGCCTTTGGCCAAAGTTACATAACCTACTGGCAAATAGACGGCGCGCAAGAAGACGTAGAACACCGCACACACCGCCATATCCCTTATAACCATGAATTCCCCCGTATAGAGCAGACGTATCACCCAAGGCACAAGCATGACAAAGGCCACGAGCAGCGGCGTGAGGAAGAGCACGCACACGTCAATCTGCTGGTTTATGGTCTCGTTCATGCGTTTCACACTATGGCAGACAGAAGCCAGTCTGGGATAATAGTCGGCTTCCAGAGCCACAAACGCCACTCCGGCATAGCCTGCCGTGATGGCGAAGCCTGCGTTGAAATATCCTACCTCCTCCAGAGTACCGTCCAAGAGAAGCATGGCCGGCACGAACATCCTGAGTCCGGAATTGGCGATGCCAGCCAATACGTATGGTATGCCTTTCCTTATCACGGGAAGCCCCTCGCGGAAGGTGTCTTTGGTGAAAGGCATGACCCTGTAGCCAACCAAAGGCAGGGAATAACGGAAATGGCAGGCCACGGATGCCAGTCCGCTGGCAAGCAGACCCATCCACACACCGCCGAGCCCCCACAGATAATAGAAAGGTATGGTGAGCAGCAGTGTAAGTATGCATATGGCTGTCTCTATGACAGCCACTTTCCGTGTTTGCCTAAGTCCTTTAAGTATGGCACATTCCCCCTCAGCCACCAGAAAACATACCGTCACGGGTATTATGAGCATCACCTCGGGGAAACGCCGCCAGTCGTGCTCGAAGAAGGCGTAGCTGAGCAAAGGGGAGAACAGGGTGCACAGCACAGCCGCCAGTATTGCCGACCACAGCACGCAGGTGCGCACCAAAGTGACGAAATACTCAATGCGTTCCTTCGTGCCGTTCTCGAACAGCTCGCCTGTGATGCGCGTGGCGTTGAGAGGAATGCCGAAGTTGCAGCTGCTGACTATAAATTCGGAGATGGCGTTGTATATGGATATGAGACCCAGTCCGGCACCGCCCAACAAAACTGATGTCAGTTTGTTGCGCAACACCGACATCAGTAGTTTCAGCCCTTGCACGCCTCCAAAAACCCCGGTGTAGCGTAGCACGTGGTCGTACGATGTGTCTTGGGTCTCGTCGTTGCGCAGATTGTCAAGTTCACTCATTGCAAGTGTCGCATTACGGCTAAGACAATCCGGTTATTTCACCGTTGACGAGGTCTATGCGTTCTGCCTGCGGACTTAGCGGAAGTCCCGGCATGCGCATGATGTCACCGGCTATGAGCACCAGCATCTCAGCTCCGCAGTTGATGACAATGTCGCGTATGTTGATGTTGAATCCCTTGGGAACTCCGTAGGCTTTGGCGTCGGCGGAGAACGAATACTGTGTCTTGGCTATGCAGACAGGGTAGTGGTCAATGCACATGTCGTTGATTTTGTGTATCATCTTCTTTGCGGCCGGACTGAACGTCACCCCGTCGGCACCATACACCTTGCGTGCCACGGCTACGGCTTTCTGCTCCACCGTCTCAGCATCGTCGTAGGCAAGCGTTAGCGGCTTGCTTGGGTTGTGCCGTATGGTGTCGGTCACGAGTCGTGCCAGTTCTTCCGCCCCTGCTCCTCCCTCATTGAAGGCGTTGTTCACGGCAAAGCCTATCCCTATGTCGGCGCAGTGCCTGCGGCAAGTCTCTATCTCCTCGTCTGTGTCTGTGGCAAAGCGGTTGAAGCAGACCACAACAGTTTGCCCGAAGGACTGTATGTTGCGGATGTGTCGGTCGAGGTTCTTCATTCCCTCTCTCAGTCCTTCCGCATTTGGCTGTTTCACCTCCTCTACAGGTACGCCTCCGTGCATTTTCAGTCCTTGTGTGGTGGCCACGAGCACGGTAAGTGCCGGTTGCAGCCCTGACTTGCGGCACTTGATGTCGTAAAATTTCTCCGCTCCGAGGTCTGCTCCAAATCCGGCTTCTGTGATTACGTAGTCGCCGAATGTGAGAGCCAGCCGCGTGGCAAGTATGCTGTTGCATCCGTGTGCTATGTTGGCAAACGGTCCGCCGTGCACTATTGCGGGTGTGTTCTCTGTCGTCTGCACCAGATTGGGGTGGAGGGCATCCTTCAGCAGTACGCATATCGCTCCTGCCACCCCCATGTCTTTTACTCTGAAAGGCTTGCCATCTATGGTGGTGCCCAAGAGGATGTTCTCTACACGGCGGCGCAGGTCGTTATGGTCTTTAGCGAGGCAGAGTATCGCCATTATCTCGCTGGCCGGAGTTATGTCGAAACCGCTTTCCATGGTCACACCGTCTGTCTTGGCTCCCAGTCCAGTGACTATGCATCTGAGGTTTCGGTCATTGATGTCCATCACGCGTTTCCACAACACTTCCCTCATGGCGAAGCCCTCGTCGCGGTGTTGGTAGATGTAGTTGTCAAGGAGTGCCGCTATCATGTTGTGCGCAGTGGTGACGGCGTGGAAGTCGCCGGTGAAGTGAAGGTTGATTTTGTCCATCGGCAGCACCTGTGCGTAACCACCACCTGCCGCTCCGCCTTTCATACCGAAACATGGGCCAAGCGACGGTTCGCGCAGAGCCACTATTGTGTTTTTGCCTATGCGGTTCATGCCCAGTGCCAATCCCACGCTGACGGTGGTTTTACCTATGCCTGTTTTGGTGGGCGTTATGGCCGTGACGAGTATCAGTTTGTGCGCCTTCACCTTTTCCTCGTCTATGAGGCTTTCAGGTATCTTGGCTGCGAACATTCCGTACGGTTCAAGCAAGTGTGCGGGTATGCCCATGTCGTGCGCTATCTGCGTTATGGGCTTTAGGGTAGTCTCTCTCGCTATTTCTATGTCTGTCTTCATAAATTAAATTGATGTTTAGGGTTGTAGTAGTCTTCACTCCGGTT
Source organism: Bacteroidaceae bacterium (assembly GCA_963634425.1). Classification (GTDB taxonomy): domain Bacteria; phylum Bacteroidota; class Bacteroidia; order Bacteroidales; family Bacteroidaceae; genus Physcousia. Next base: position 11,676 of record CAVHCL010000072.1, on the reverse strand, counting down.
GGTGCTGCGGTCTGAGCAGGTCGTTGACGGACTTCACAGGGTTGAAAGTGGACGGCGGTACTTCCACCATCAGCGTGCTCCAATTGCTCATGGCTCCGTTCCACAGTCCAGGCAACTCAAGGGCTTTCAGTTCGCGTCCGTCCTTGCTCTTGGAGGAGATGAAGCCAGTGTTAGGGTCAATGTAGCGTGTGAGGTCGAACTTGCCGCCATTGTAGTCTTTCACGGCACATACGATGTCCACGGGATTGAAATGAGTGCCGTGGGCGAACATCTCCGCATATTCCTTGTTGTCCTTGTCTATCTGGCTGCTTTCCAGTATCTGCAGCGACACACTGCCGTCGGGGTTGTATGCCACGAACGGTCCTCCGCCAGGTTCGCCAACATTCCTTACCACGCCGCAGACGCGGATGGGGCGGTGGAGTTTGCTGCGCAGGAATACGCACAGTTCTGTGTCCTCCATGTCTTTGAGTTTGGGCTTGTCGCATCCGAGAGTGTGTCTCACAAAACGCACCATATCCAATAGGTCGGCGTGGCTGTATCTTCCGCTGTCCAACAGACGGAGGTAAGCGAACGCCTGTCGCTGCACTTCCACCAACAGTCCGGCTATCACCTGCTTCCAGAGTACTGTGTCAGCTTTCAGACGGCCGGGCACTACATTGTCCACGTTTTTCACGAACACTATGTCGCTGTCTATGTCGTTGAGGTTCTCTATCAACGCACCGTGTCCGCCCGGCCGGAACAACAGAGTGCCGTCTGCTGTGCGAAACGGTGTGCCGTCCGGGTTTGCTGCTATGGTGTCTGTGGATGGCTTCTGCTCGCTGAGCGAGACATTATACTTGATGTGAAACCTGTTTTCCGCTTCAGGCACAGCCCATGCGAGAAGGTTCTCAAACATCTTGCGGTGTTCGCCGCTTCCTACTGTAAAGTGTATGTTGGTCTCGCCGTGGCTGCTGGCATAGAGTGCGGCTTCAGCGAGATGTTCCTCTACCGGGGTGAGTGCGTGGTCGGCGTAAGCGTGGAACTGCAGCAGCCCTTTGGGCATCTGCCCGTAGCCCAGCCCCTCGTCTCCCAATAGGTTTTCCGCCACGGCCTTATATTGCCCTTCTTCCATGAGGGCATCCACTCCTTTGCCCTCGTTGAGGAAGCATGCATCGTTAAGTGCGTCAAAGAAGGCGAAGTCGTGTATTCTTCCGAAGAAAGTCTTCTCGAAATCTGTGGTAGGAACATCGTATGCTGCATCCAAAAAGCCAAAAATGTCCTTGAACATCCTGCTTGCAGCCCCGCTGGCAGGCACGAACTTGGTGACCACATGCCCTTCGCTCTTATAGGC
>CAVHCL010000072.1:0-10336 GCA_963634425.1 Bacteroidaceae bacterium | reverse complement strand
CTTATAGGCGTTCCATACATCCGCGAGACGTTCCGCTTCGTCTTCTTCCAACGAAACTATGCCGTTGCCCACCGATGCGGCGGATTTGAGTCTGACGAATGGAAATCCCTCTTTGAATGTCCTCAACTGTTTCTCTATCTGCTCTTCGCTGATGCCTTTCCTGCGGATAAGGTCTTTGTCTTCTTGTGTGAACATTGTATAGTGTGGTGTAATTGTATGCGTATAGTAGTTGTCAGCTTTAGTATGCTTCCGCTGCATTTCGTAGTACAAAGTTACATAAAAAGGGCTAAAAAGCATCGCAAAACGGAAAAAAAATATACCTTTGCGCAGTTATTCACGGGAGCAGCAATTTATGGATTCTGATATTTTATTTACCTCTGAAGAAGTAAGCCGCATGGCGGAGATACACGCTGAGTTGTGCGGCATGATGGCAGGTGCGTTGCACGACGGCGACGAGCGAAAGGTGAAGGAGTACCTCCGCAAATCCGTGGAGCACGGCAAGGCCGAGCGCGATCCGTTCGGCTTAAACTCTATAGTGACAGACTGCGAGACCGCACTTGTGGTGGCCGGCGAGATAGGCGTGAGTAGGGGTGCTGTGCTCGGCATAGTGCTTAACAGCGTGGTGGCTGGCGGTACAGCCACGTTAGAGGAGATGCGGGAGCAGTTTGGAGATGACGTGGCGCATGTCCTGCACGGTATGATGCGCATACGCAGCCTGTACATGAAGAGCCCTGCCGTGGAGAGCGACAATTTCCGCAGCTTGCTGGTGACTTTCGCCGAGGACATGAGAGTGGTGTTGGCGATGATAGCAAACAGGGTGTGCATAATGCGCAGGATACGCGACACAGAAAACATAGAAGCACGCAGGCGGATTTCCATGGAAGCGGCATACCTCTATGCTCCGTTGGCGCACAAATTGGGGCTCTACAAACTGAAGAGCGAGCTGGAAGACCTCAGCCTGAAGTATCTGGAACCAGATGCGTACTATCACATCAAAGAGAAACTCAACGAGACAAAGAAAGCCCGCGACGCATATATAGCGGATTTCATAAAGCCTATAGACGAGAAGCTTAGAGCAGCTGGGTTGAAGCTGCACATGAAGGGGCGTACCAAGAGCATACACTCCATTTGGCAGAAGATGAAGAAACAGGGCGTAGGGGTGGACGGCGTGTACGACCTCTTTGCTATACGCATCATATTGGACTCCGCCCCGGAACGCGAGAAGAGCGACTGTTGGCAGGTGTTCGGCATAATCACGGATATGTACCAAAGCAACCCCAAGCGTATGCGCGACTGGTTGTCTGTGCCCAAGAGCAACGGATATGAGAGTCTGCACATCACTGTGTTGGGACCGCAGAACAAATGGGTGGAGGTGCAGATACGCACCGAGAGAATGGACGACGTGGCGGAACACGGATTGGCAGCCCATTGGAGATACAAGGGTATAAAGGGCAGTCAGGGAGGTGTGGACGAATGGCTCTCCAGCATACGCAGTGCACTTGAGACAAACGACGACAGGCAGTTGTTGGATCAGTTCCGACTTGATTTGGTGGAGGACGAGGTCTTTGTGTTCACGCCCAAGGGCGATCTCTTCAAATTGCCTGTAGGAGCCACAGTGCTTGATTTCGCCTACGCCGTACACACCAAGGTAGGCGACCATTGCATAGGTGCCAGGATAGGAGGGAAGAACGCTACCATAAGGCAGAAACTGCAGAGTGGCGACCAAGTGGAGATTCTCACCAGCAACAGCCAGACACCAAAGCGCGACTGGCTGAAAATAGTGCAGACAGGAAAGGCCAGATCCAAGATAAGGCAGAGCCTAAAAGAGATGGAAAGCAAACAGGCGGCAATGGCAAAGGAAGAACTGGAGCGGAAGATGAAGAACCGCAAGTTGGACTTCGACGAGCCGGCACTGATGCATACCATGTCCAAATTGGGCTATCGGGTGGTGACAGACTTCTACACCGCACTTGCAGACGCTACGCTTGACGTGAACCGTGTGTTGGAGGAATATTCATCGCAATTGAAGAGAGAACGCGGAGAGGAGGAGAAGACGGCTCCTGTACAGAGTGCCGACCAGTTTGTGATGCAAGGTGTGGGCGAAAAGAAAGACTGGGCGTGCATAGGCGACACAGTGGTGATAGACGAGCATCTGAAGGGACTTGACTTCCAGATGGCCAAGTGCTGCCAGCCTGTGTACGGTGATGAAGTCTTCGGCTTCGTCACTAACGGCGGCGGCATAAAGATACACCGTATGGATTGCCCCAATGCGCCGCAGATGCGCGAACGCTTCGGCTACCGCATCGTCAAGGCCAAGTGGGACGGCAAGGGTGGTACGCAGTATCCCATCACGTTGAGAGTGGTTGGCAACGATGACCTGGGCATAGTCAACAATATCACCAGCGTCATATCCAAGGAGGAACGAATACTCTTACGGAGCATCAGTATAGACAGTCATGACGGACTGTTCTCCGGGACACTAACGGTGATGTTGGAGGATACAGGACGGTTACAGTCGCTCATGAGAAAACTAAAGACAGTAAAAGGAGTGAAAAACGTCACAAGAGGATAGAAGTGTCCCGAATGACAGCAGGCAGATTCTAACTAAAAAATATTTGAAATGAAGCACATAAAATTGACGTTGTTGTTTTTCTTCGTTGTATATGCGGTCGTAGCGGCGGCAGTGGACGTGGATAAAGTTTTTGTTGCGGGTCCTTATCCCATTACCACACCGGTTGTGACCGACTCTTTGAATGCCGAGTGTGCCAAACTGAATCCCGAGGATGTCTTTTACGACACCCCGCTCCCGCTATCCCTTTGGAAAGACAATGGAGTGCCAACGGACAGTATATTGGCGGCGCCGGAAGCCACTTCGCTGCTTGTGGCAGGATTCTACATTGAGAACACGGGGTACGCCAAGTGCAAGGTCAACGTGGGATGCTCCTCAAAACACACTCTCTACATAGACGATGTGAAACAGGATGGTGAGGTATCGCTCGTGCCTGGCAGGCATACAGTGAGTCTGAAACTGATGCAAAAAGCCGGTGTGGCGGATACCCTCAGATTAAGCGTGGAGACTCAACAGGACAAGTACATCAGCATAAATCCCGATGGGAAACGTTATTGGACGCTCAGCGACCTCATGCACGGAGAACGTCTTAATCGTGTGACACTCTCTTCTTCGGGCAAGTATCTGACACAGGACAGGAATATAACACGCGAGGGAGGTGCTGTAGAATGGACGAAGGAGACTGTGGAAATCTCCACGGGACGCAGGTATGCGCTGCCGGGGTTCTTGCAGTGGGCGGCTTCAGACGACAGGTACATAAGAGTGAGCACAGCCTCCGACGGCACCAAGGTGTATGAGACGGTGGATGTGGGTACCGGCGACTCCCGGCTTATAGGCAGGTACAAAGGCAAAGGCAACGTGTCATTGGTGGCAGACGACACCAAACTTCTTATCCATGAGAGTGTTGACGGGCCAAAAGAGAAAGACAAGGATGTGCATCAGGTGCTGCAACCAGACGACCGCCAGCCGGGGTGGCGCAACCGTACTAATGTGCGGATTTATGATTTTGCCACAGGGGTAGTCTCTAACGTAGCACTTGGTACTGACGACTCGTACGCCTCTGTCTCCGACGATGGCTCCAAAATACTGCTGCGTGTGCAAAAGCAGGACATCACGCGCCGCCCTTTCACGTTCTCCACGGTGTTGCTGCTGGATGCGCAGACCATGAAGGCGGACACCTTAGTGAAAGAAGACGGTTTCCTGGCTTTTTGCGGACTCTCGCCCGACGGCAGATACGTGCACTTCGTTGGAAGTCCGGAGGCTTTTGACGGCATAGGCAACACATTGCCCGATGGAAAGACACCTAACATGTTCGACTACCAGCTCTATCTGATGGATATCCAGACTCGGGAGGTGACATGCCTCACACGCGACTTCAACCCCAGCGTGCAGGACGTGAAGTGGTGCAAGGCCGACGGCAATATGTACGTCCGCGCCGAGAACCGCGATTTGATGTCGCTCTTCCGCTTCAATCCGCACGACGGCACTACGGAACAGCTGAATGTGAGCGAGCCGTACGTCTATTCGGGCTACGATGTGGCAAGGGAAAAAGCCATACTCTCGTACACTGGCGAGAGTACTCAACACTCCGACCGCTCTTGGGTGGTGAACCTGAAGAACGGCAAGGAAAAGATGATGAACGACATCAACCCTGTACGGTTGGACAACATCCGCTTGGGTGAATGCCGCGACTGGAACTTTGTCGCCGAACGGGGGGACACCATATACGGATGTTATTACCTGCCGCCTTACTTCGATGAGTCGCAGCAGTACCCGATGTTGGTATATTATTACGGCGGATGCTCTCCCGTAGGGCGTTATCTGGACAGCTATTACTCTTATCAGGAATGGGCTGCTATGGGTTACGTGGTATACGTGTTGCAGCCGTCGGGATGCAGTGGTTTCGGACAGGAATTCGCCTCACGGCACGTGAATGCCTATGGCGACTACACCGCCGCCGACATCATACAGGGCACAAAACTCTTCTGCAAAGAACACCCTTATGTGAAAGCCGACAAAGTGGGTTGTATGGGAGCCTCATACGGGGGATTTATGACTCAGTACCTGCTGACAAAGACAGATATCTTTGCTGCCGCTATGAGTCACGCCGGCATCAGCAATCCGGCATCTTACTGGGGCTTCGGCTATTGGGGCTACAGCTACAACGCAGTGGCGGCCGCCAATTCCTATCCTTGGAACAACTCAGCCCTATACAGCGGGCACGCCCCTCTTTTCAATGCAGACAAGGTGCATACCCCTCTGCTCTTTATGCACGGAAGCGCAGACACCAACGTGCCTGTCAACGAAAGCATACAGATGTTCACAGCATTGAAGATACTTGGTAGAGAGACCGCTTTCATTACCGTGGAGGGAGAAAACCACCATATCCTCGACTACAACAAACGCATACGTTGGCACGACAGCATCATGGCATGGTTCGCACGCTGGCTGCACGACGATGCTACGTGGTGGAATGACCTTTATCCAGAGAAAAATCTTTAACGGCAATGATTTACCCGGAGAGTTTCGAACAAAAGGTCTCGTTTGGAGAGGTACGGAGTCTTCTCGCGTGCCATTGCCTCAGTCCGTTGGGGCGTGAGAGGGTGGACGCTATGACTTTCCAGACTTCGCCCGACACCATACGTCGCCTTCACTCCCAAGTGTCGGAATTTCGCCTTATGCAGTCGGTGGAAAACAAGATTCCGGAGCAGAACTTCTTTGACTTGCGCCCATGCATACAAAGGGTGAGAATAGAAGGCACACATCTGGACGAGACGGAGATGTCCCAGCTTTATCTGTCCCTGCTCGCTCTTCATGCTTGGGTGACTCTCGTGCGCAAGGGAGAAGAGAAAGAGTGTTATCCACAGCTTTCCGCATTGGCGGATGGGGTGTTCACGTTTTTATCCGTGACTAAGAGAGCCGAGCAGATACTTGACCGTCATGGAAAAATCAAGGACGATGCCTCGCCCGAATTACATGGGATACGCTCCGCGCTCCGCCGTTCGGCTGGAACTGTAAGCAGTACTCTCCACTCTATACTGAGGTCGGCACAGGCGGCTGGGACTGTGGACAAGGATGTGGTGCCGGTCATGCGCGACGGAAGGTTGGTGATACCTGTGTCGCCCGCCATGAAAAGACACCTGCGAGGTATTGTGCACGATGAGAGTGCGACGGGAAAGACTGTTTTCATAGAACCTGAGGAGGTTGTGGAAGCCAACAACCGCATACGTCAGCTCGAAGCGGAGGAAAAGCGTGAGGTGACACGTATCCTCAAGGATTTCACTGCTCTGCTCCGTCCTAATGTCCCAGAGTTGCTGAGGGCTTTCGAGTTCCTTGCCGACATAGAGTTCGTCCGTGCTAAAGCCTTGATGACAGACAAGATGAATGCTGTCTCTCCGCAGATAACCGATGGTGCGCTCATAGAATGGTCTCTGGCAAGGCATCCGCTTTTGGAGGACAACCTCAGGAAACAAGGCAAGAGCATAGTGCCTCTTGACATATCCTTGCATCGCAAGCAACGGATTCTCGTCATCAGTGGTCCCAATGCCGGCGGCAAGAGCGTGTGCCTTAAGACCGTGGGGCTGTTGCAATATATGTTGCAATGCGGACTCCCTGTACCCATGGGTGAAAACTCCAAGTGCGGGATTTTCAGCAGCATCTTTATGGACATAGGCGACGAACAAAGCATAGAGGACGACCTCAGCACGTACAGTTCGCACCTGCTAAACATGAAGAACATGATGCGTTGCTGCGACCCTGCCAGCCTTCTGCTCATAGATGAGTTCGGAGGGGGCACAGAACCTACCATAGGAGGCGCCATAGCCGAGTCTGTGCTTAGGCGTTTTGTCAGGAAAGGCGCATTTGGAGTCATCACCACGCATTATCAAAACCTCAAGCATTTTGCCGATGGCACGCCATGTGTCGTCAACGGAGCCATGCTCTACGACCGTCATCGGATGGAGGCTCTGTTCCGTTTGGAAACAGGAAATCCTGGCAGTAGTTTTGCTGTGGAGATTGCGCGTAAGATAGGCATTCCTGAAGATGTAATAGAGGACGCTACGGAGTTGGTTGGGCGTGAGTACGTGAATGCGGATAAATATCTTCTCGACATTACTCGCGACAAACGCTATTGGGAGGGGAAACGGCAGACCATACACTTGCGTGAGAAACAGATGCAGAGCGTCATAGAAAAGTATGAGCGCGAGACGGCGGAACTGCAATCCAAGCGCAAGGAGATAATACGCCAGGCCAAGGAGGAAGCGGAGCGCATCATACAAGAGAGCAATGCCGCTGTGGAGAACACCATACGCGAGATAAAGGAGTCTCAGGCCGAGAAAGAGCGTACACGTAGCGCACGGCAGCAGTTGGACAAGTTCCGGCAGGACTTGGAACAACAGAGTAGGCTTGAGAGCGACGAGATGATAGAGCGTAAGATGCGGCAGATAGAGCGGCAACGCAAGCGCAAGGAGGAACGCAAAGAAGAAAAAGCCCGCAAAGCCCAACAAGTCCTCGCATCCAAGGGCGGTGGAGATACTGTTTCACGTCCTGTGGGGGTGGGGGACAGCGTACGCATAGAGGGGCAGACCTCAGTGGGCGTGGTGGATGCGTTGGACGGCAGACAAGCTACGGTCACCTTTGGCATGATGAAGACGATAGTGGATGTCAAGAGGCTCCGTCATGCTTCGTCTCCCAAGTATGAACAAGCACAGTCGCGGGTGTCGTTCCTGAGTCGCCAGACTGTAGACCAAGTGAGGAAAAAACATTTGGAGTTCCGCCAGGAAATTGACGTGCGTGGGATGAGGGGCGATGAGGCTCTCAATGCGGTTATGTACTTCATGGATGATGCCGTTTTGGTGGGGGCGTCCAGGGTGCGCATTCTCCATGGCACAGGCACAGGAGCGTTGCGGCAGCTCATACGCCAGTATCTGGAAGTTGTGCCTGGTGTGAAGACGTTCCACGACGAGCATGTGCAGTTCGGCGGAGCGGGTGTTACTGTGGTGGAGTTGTAGAAATGCAAGACAAATGATAAAGAAGATGTTCAACAATACAGAAAGACGTGTTTTCCTTTTGGCCTGCGCCTTGGGCGCGACAACGACCTATGCGGAGGAAACACTGAGAGACTCTACAGTATTGTCAGGTGTCGTTGTCACAGGCTCTTGGCAGACGGCACGGCATAACCGTATGTCGCAGACTGTGACCGTACTGGATAGAGAAGACATATCGCTACATCGTCGCTCCAACATCCTGCCAACACTTATGGAACAGGTGCCGGGAATGTTTGTCACAGGCAGAGGAATGATGGGGTATGGAGTCTCTACAGGTGGTACAGGGGGCATGATGTTGAGGGGAATCTCTTCATCGGCCGGACAGGTGATGGTTCTTGTGGACGGGCATCCTCTCTACAACGGCATATACGGCCATTCCATAGCTGATGCTTGCCAGACCATGATGGCAGAGAGGGTGGAGGTGCAACGCGGTCCGTCGTCGCTGTTTTACGGAAGCAATGCCATGGGCGGCGTGGTGAATATAGTCACACGCAATATGGACAAGGAAGGCTCGGAAACAGAGATTGACGCAGGTGCCGGCTCGTGGGGAACCGTGGAGGGCGAGGTTGTGAACAGAACGAGAAAAGGCAAGTTCTCCAGCACCGTGGCGGCCAACTACGGACGTTCCGACAACCACCGTCCCGGAATGGGCTTCCAGCAATATGGGGGTTACATCAAGCTCGGGTATGCCGTAGCCCCGCATTGGCAGCTGTACTCTGTCGCCGATATCACACACTTCTCGGCCTCTTATCCAGGCACGGTGGACAAACCAATGGAAGAGGCTGACCAATGGATAACCAGGGCTACCGCCGCCGTTGGGGCGGAGAACCATTATGGCAACACTGAGGGGCGAATCAGTTTGTTCGGCAATTTCGGCAGACACAAGATAAACGACGGATACGAAGTCGGCGTGGGCACACCACAAGACAGGCTCTTCCGCTCAAAGGACGCTCTTATGGGAGTTTCCCTCCAGCAAGGCATTTCTGTGTGGAACGGGGCTTACCTTACCCTCGGGTGTGAATACCAAAATATCTATGGGGACGTTTGGTACACCAGCCGGGAGACGGGCGAGGTGCTGCAGACTCCCAACAAGCAGAGTGCCGAACATCGCAGTCATGAGATAGCGGGATACGCCAATCTGAGACAGGATTTGGCATGGTGGCTTACGTTGGATGCCGGCGTGCGCTACGACCGTCACAGCCAGACGGGCGGCGAATGGATTCCACAGGCAGGAGTGGTGGCAAGACCGATGCACAATGCGGAGATAAGGCTGACGGCAGGCAAGGGATTCCGCAACCCCACCATGCGTGAGATGTATCTGTATCCGCCCTCCAACACAGAGCTTAAGCCAGAACGTCTCTGGAACTATGAGATTTCATGGCGGCACACTACCGATGGGAGAAGGTTCTCCTATGGGGTTAACTTGTTTTACATAGACGCCACGAATATCATACAGACCGTGAAACGCAAAAACGTGAACACTGGCGAGATTAAAAACAAAGGGGTGGAGGTGGAAATGAAGTACGTGGCAAATGGCCATTGGACTCTCAGCACCAACCATTCTTGGCTGGACATGAAGCATCCTGTGCTCTCTGCTCCCAAGTACAAGGGCTATCTGGGTGCCACTATGCGCTACGGACGCTGGACTGCGGCGGCAGGGCTCATGCAGGTAGCATCGCTCTACACCTCTGTGGGGGAACATACGGACAAGGAACACTTTACTTTGCTCAACGCCACTGTGGGTGTGAACGTGTGCCGTGAGGTGGGATTGTGGGTGAAGGGAGACAACCTGTTGGCGCAGCGTTACATGACGGTGGAGGGAATGCCTATGCCGCGCGCCACTTTCATGGCTGGCGTGAGAGTGCGTCTTTTGTAGGTCTTCTGCCTGATTTCAAAACTGATAACTAAAACAACATAACAATGACACTGAAAACATTTTTGCCAATTACTGTATTAGGGATGGCGTTGTCGGCATCTGCAGCTTTAGGAGCCGTGGAGAAGAAACAAGAAGACTTTTCTGTGGGGAAAGGCACTTTCATGCTTGGCGACAAACCTTTTGTTGTAAAGGCCGCAGAGGTGCACTACCCCAGAATACCGCGCCCATATTGGGACCATCGCATCAAGATGTGCAAGGCTCTCGGCATGAACACCCTCTGCCTTTATGTCTTTTGGAACATACACGAACAGAGCGAGGGCGTGTTCGACTTCACCGGCACCAACGACGTGGCGGCTTTCTGCCGTCTGGCGCAGGACAACGGCATGTATGTGATAGTTCGTCCGGGGCCCTACGTCTGTGCGGAATGGGAGATGGGAGGACTCCCGTGGTGGCTGCTCAAAAAGAAGGACATCCAGTTGCGCACCCGGGACTCATACTTCATGGAGAGGGTGAAAATTTTCGAAGAGAAGGTGGCGGAGCAGTTGGAGCATCTTACCATCCAAAACGGAGGTCCCATCATCATGGTGCAGGTGGAGAACGAGTATGGCGCGTACGGCGAGGATAAGGCATACGTAGGCGAGATACGCGACATCCTGCGCAAACTGTGGTACAAGAAGGGGGAAGGGGACAAGGAAAGCGGACCTGTTCTCTTCCAATGCGACTGGTCGTCCAACTTTACTTTGAACGGGCTTGACGACTTGGTGTGGACGATGAACTTCGGCACAGGAGCCAACGTCAACGAACAGTTCCGCCGTCTCGGGGAGTTGCGTCCCGACGCGCCCAAGA
>CAVHCL010000071.1:0-9050 GCA_963634425.1 Bacteroidaceae bacterium | reverse complement strand
GGAGAACTGTCTATCGCTATTTTTGATTACCTTTGCACAAGATAAGAACAAAAAAGGGATTAATAAATAAATTTAAATTATGGCTTACGTAATTGGTGACGACTGTGTTGCTTGCGGCACATGTATCGATGAATGCCCCGTAGGAGCAATCTCTGAGGGCGAAAAGTACAGCATTGACCCCGAGCAGTGCACAGAGTGTGGGACTTGTGCAGATGTTTGCCCAAGTGGTGCCATCTCTCTGTAACATCCGCGTCAGGTGTAGATAACGGTCAAGGGCAATCTCTTTCTGAGATTGCCCTTGACCGTTGTGATTGACTTCCGTCCGCTTGGCAGACAGGCACAGCCCCCCTCATTCCACTTCCACTTTCATGGCACCCACGAAGCGTGCGTTTTTGCCCACGTGTTCTACTATTACCTCATGACCGTCTTTGTCCGTGAGGTGTTGCAAATGTTCAAAATATGTGTGGGTGTGTCCGCCGAGCAATATGTCTATACCTGTGGTGGCAGACACCAATGCTTGGTCGTCATTGCTTCCTATGCCCCATCCCAAATGGCTGAGACAGACCACAATGTCGCATTTCTCTTCGTTGCGCAGACGATTTATCACTCGTTGTGCAGCCTTTGTGGGATTTCTGTATTTTATGCCGTCGTAATTGGCCTTTGAGACAAGCCCGTCAAACTTCGGACAGACACCGAAGATTCCTACCTTGACCCCATCGCACACCTTTGTGATATAGGGTTTCACCAACCCCTCGCATGGAGTTCCACGGAAGTCGTAGTTACAGCAGACGAACGGGAATTTAGCCGTTCGCATCAGCCGTGCCAGATTGTCCAACCCATAGTCAAACTCGTGGTTTCCTATGGTGCATGCATCATATCCCATCTTGTTCATGAGAGCCACTTCCACGTCTCCCTTGAAAAGAGTGTAATATGCGCTGCCTTGGCTGAAGTCACCACTGTCGAGAAGAAGCACTTTGCCGCCGTACTCCTTTCGGATGTCCCTTATCAGAGCGGCTCTTCTTATAAAGCCGCCTTTGTCGGCCATGGCGGTGTCGCTGTGGTTGGGCGATATAGGCTCTATGCACGAGTGAGAGTCGCTGGTGTGAAGTATCATCACCTTGCGATTCTGTGCCGTAAGGCAGAACGAACAAAGTAGCGTCAATGCGCATATCAGATGTCTCATATCACATTTGGTTGTATTCTTGTTGTTGCCTCGTCATTTCACTGTTATCCGCCCTTCTATCTTGCTGTCTATAATGCGGTTCTTAATGATGCTTTCCATCATCAAGTCACGTATCAGCATACCTGTTTCGTGTTTCCTAACAGCTTTCTTCAACGCATACATCTTGTCATTGCCCTCTGCCAGATAGTCAAGTGTAGCCACCTTGTATATATGTTTGGGGTTTATAGGGCTCCCGTTCAGAGTAACGTCAGCCAGGGCTCCGTCGTCTGTTATTGTCATTCTCACTCCGCCGCTCACAGCCTCACCGCCTACAGTGGCAATGTCGGACATTAGCTCCAACAAGTCGTCGCCCTTCATTTCAAGTATCACCAAGGTGTTTCGGAAAGGCGATGTCAGATATATGTCTCCGACCCTGACAATGCCCTCCGGTATGCTGCTTCGCAGACCACCTGTGTTCATCAGCCCCATATCGGCGGACGGCATACCTGTGGCGGTGCTGCTTTCCACCAGCATATCCGCAGCCCAGTTGCCCAAGAGACTTTCCGGTTTGCCTGCCGACATGCTCACACGGCTCAGCCCCAAGGCAGGAGCCATAATGCTGTCAACCTTTGCTTTGTACTTGGCCTCTATGGCGGAAACAGTCGGTATGGATTCGGCATCCAGCCGGGATGTCACCTCCATTCTTTCCCAAACAACGGACTTTACTTTGTGGCGCTGTGCCAAGAGTGTTGCCGGAATAATAAAGAGCCATGCGAAGAATAACTTACCTGTCATAAGAGAAACATTTCACAAATCAAAATTACTCAAAATTATCGGGTCTGCCAAAAAAGAGCCTCGATTATTGTGCGGAATGGAAATAAAAACGTATCTTTGCAGCCGCTTTCCCGTGGGTCGCTGGCAGAAAGAAGTGTTGTCTGTTATGCCCATGTGTGATCGACAAACAATTTTTAACAAAAACCAAAAATGGCCGATTTAATTAAAATTGCAGAAGAAGCATTTGCTACAGGCAAGTCTCATCCTTCGTTTAAGGCTGGTGATACAGTCACTGTAGCTTACAGAATTGTCGAGGGTAACAAGGAGCGTATCCAGTTGTACCGCGGAGTCGTGATTAAGATTTCAGGTCACGGAGACAAGAAGCGTTTTACCGTTCGCAAGATGTCTGGAACCGTGGGTGTGGAGAGGATCTTCCCCATAGAGAGTCCCAGCATAGACAGCATTGCCGTTAACAAAATCGGTAAGGTGCGTCGTGCGAAACTTTATTACTTGCGCAACCTTACGGGTAAGAAAGCTCGTATTGCCGAGAAGCACACCGTGGCTAAGAAGGACTGATATCCCTCTTGCCTCTGTTGAGGAGCAAACGGAGTGGTGGCGTTTCTAAAACAGAAACGCCACCACTCCGTTTGTTTGCCAGTCTTGCACTGTGTTGTCTGGGCAATTGTCATCAACACCTCCAAACTCAAACTGAACTTTGGGGGCTAATAGCGCACTTGTTATCCCTAACAGGATGTGTCTTATTTCCCGATATTAGGCTCAGGGTATTGGATGCGTGTATGGTAGATGATGCGCAGTTTTGACTTGAACACCTCTTTGGCTTCTTTTATGTCAAGGAACGTGATGGGACATTCGTTGAAATAACCGTTTTCCACAAGACTTCCTACTATCTTGTCCACCATGTCGTTTATACTCTCCTCCGTGTACTCTTTCAAGCTGCGCGACGCAGCCTCCACAGAGTCTGCCATCATAAGTATCGCCTGTTCCAATGTATGCGGATTTGGTCCTGGGTAGGTGAATAAAGATTCATCAATTTGTGAATTTGGGAATGCGTTCTTGTAGGATATATAGAAATATTTGGTCATGCTCTTGCCGTGATGGGTGGAAATGAAATCCTTAATCACTGTCGGCAGCTTGTATTTGTCTGCCAAGGCAAGTCCGTCCTGCACATGCCGTATGATTATCTGCGCACTCTGTATTATAGGTAGGGCATTGTGCGGATTGGTGCCGGACTGGTTCTCAGTGAAAAAAACGGCATTGTCGAGTTTCCCAATGTCGTGATACAAGGCTCCTGTCCTTACCAACTGGCTTTCTCCTCCTATTCTGTTGGACACTTCGGCGGCAAGGTTGGCCACCTGCATACTATGCTGGAATGTTCCGGGCGCTTCTTCGGAAAGCCTGCGCAAAAGAGGGTTGTTTATGTCGGACAATTCTACAAGTGTAACGATGGATGTAAAGCCGAATATTCGCTCTATGGGTATGAGCAGCAGATACGAAAGGAGCGACAGCACACCTGCCATGGTGATGTGGATGTAAGTCCATTTGTTGAAACTCTCCCCAAATACCAATGTCCCTCTGAGCAGCTCCACGCAGAGGTAAGTGAGCAGAGTGGAGATTACGACTATTACCATGGACTGAAACAACTCGCTGCGATGTGAGAGTTGGCGGAGACTGTATATGGCGGTAAGCCCGGCAATCACCTCTGTGACTATGAAGTCGTAAGGGTTATGGATAGCCATGGCGCACAGCAAGATGGTGATGAGATGTGTGATGAAAGCTGTGCGCGAATCCATGAAGATACGTATGAATATCGGAACCATACAATATGGAATCACGTACACGCTTGCGAAGTCGCGTGCAGCCAGGAAATATGTGAATATAGGGAATATCAGTACGAGGCAGATGACGAGTGCCACAGTGCGTATACTTTCAAGGTAGTCGGCACGGAATTGCAGGAAATACAGGAGAAGCATGACCATCAGTATGCTTATATATAGAGTCTGGCCTCCCACCACCACAAGACGTTCGATGGTGGTCATGGAATGTTCCTGTGTATGTTTTTCCAAAGACCGTAGAACCAGGAAAGTGTATTCGTCCACTATCTGCCCACGGTCTACAATCTTCTGCCCAACTTGCACTTGACCTATGTACGGGACGAGCATCCCATCAACTTCTGCCCTCTGTTGTTGTGACTTGCGTGAGTCGTATGACAAATTGGGTGTCAAGTATTGGCTGAGGTTGCACCTCTGTAGCACGGAGTGCTTATAGCGGGTGGTGTCGTCGTCCGTCATGAGGTATTCGTACGCCGTCTTTTCTGTAAATACCTGGTCGGTAGACCTGCTCTCACTCTCGTTTTGCTGGTATACGCGTATTTGTCGTGTGTCTTCCTGCAGAAGCCTATCGTAGTCGGCGGACTCCATGATGCCCAGTTGGTATGCGTGCACCAGTTTCTCTATGATGTGTGTCTTGTAGTATGGTGGCACCATACCTGGATGGTATTGGCGGAAATCCGTCTCGAATTTAGTCACCATCTCCACTTGTTTGCCTATGTTCCATCTGAAATATGGTTCGTAGAAGCGGTGTAGGCTGTCTTTTTCGCTTTGTATCACTTTCTCCGACTTGAAAACGGGAAAGCTGTCTTGGGCGATGACGGGAGCGTCGTCCCAAGGTTCGTGTATGCGGTAGTTGTATTTTATAGTTCTCTCCCGAGGAAGCGAGACAACCAGCACCGCTATGCAGAAGAGGCAAATACTTATGCGGCACAGATACAACTTGCGTGTGTGTTTATGTTTGTGATTGAATCTGATCATACTTACCTTGTTATGAGTGTTTTGTGGAAATTTGTTCGGCGGACTTTTCTTCCCACGTCTGTCGGGACTGCCGCCGCATTCACAGTGCGAAAATACAAAAAAAATCTTGTACTGTGAAAAAAAATGGTTAATTTTGCAAAAAAATACAAAACGATGGAGTCAAGAGAGAGAAAAGTGAGGGTGAGGTTTGCTCCAAGCCCCACAGGACCTTTACATATAGGCGGTGTACGAACCGCACTTTACAATTACCTTTTTGCACGTCAACATGGCGGAGACTTGATATTTAGAATAGAGGACACTGACTCCACACGGTTTGTGCCTGGTGCCGAGGAATATATAATAGAGAGTTTCAAATGGCTTGGCATTAACTTTGATGAAGGTGTCGGTTATGGAGGTGCTCATGGGCCGTACCGTCAAAGCGAGAGAAAGGACATATACAAAAAGTATGTGAAGCAGTTGTTGGTCGACGGCAAGGCTTATATAGCTTTCGACACTCCTGAAGAACTGGATGCCAAACGCAACAGCGTGGACAATTTCCAGTATGACTCCCATACACGTATGGATATGCGCAACTCTCTGAGTATGCCGGCCAGTGAGACGGACAGGCTGATAAAGGAAGGCGCACAATACGTGGTCAGATTTCTGGTGGAACCAGACCGCGACGTGGTAGTGGACGATGTCATACGAGGCGAAGTCCGTGTCAACAGCAGCATATTGGACGACAAGGTGCTCTACAAGAGTGCCGACGGACTGCCTACGTATCACCTTGCGAATATCGTGGACGACCATTTAATGGAAGTCACTCATGTGATACGTGGGGAAGAGTGGCTGCCCAGTGCGCCGTTGCATGTCCTTCTCTACGAGGCTTTTGGGTGGACAGACACCATGCCGCGTTTTGCACACTTGCCTTTGCTGCTTAAACCGATAGGCAACGGAAAACTCAGCAAGCGTGACGGTGACAAGTTGGGATTTCCTGTGTTTCCTTTGGAATGGCATGACCCAAAGAGTGGCGAGACAAGCAGCGGTTACCGCGAGAAAGGCTATCTTCCTGAGGCTGTGCTTAATTTCCTTGCCCTGTTGGGATGGAATCCTGGCAACGACAAAGAGTTGATGACTCTGGACGAAATGGTAAAGCTCTTCGATTTAGGTAAGTGCTCAAAGAACGGAGCTAAGTTTGATTATGTGAAAGCGGCGTGGTTCAATCACATGTACCTCGTACGTCAGCCGGACGAGGCATGGGTGCCTGCATTTGACAAAGTGCTCCGTGCAGAGGGCATAACCGCCACCCCGGAGCAGATGACGGAAGTGGTGCGCATGATGAAAATGAAAGTGATAGACTACACCGACGGACAAGGCAACAAGCGCAAGCGCAATATCAGTTTTGTCAGCGACCTAATGCCTCTTTGCAAGTTCTTCTTCGGGGCCCCGGAGACGATGGACAGAGAAGACAAGTTTGTGCGTAAGAACTGGAATGAAAATACGGCAGCAGAGATGACTGAGCTGATGAATGTGCTTTCCTCCATAGAAGACTTCTCTGCGGAAGGACAGAAATCGGTGGTGGATGCATGGGCGGAAGGCCGTGGGATACGTCCTTGGAACGCATGGCGTATCTGTTTGGTGGGGACAGGACAAGGACCGGACATGTACGAGTTGTCTGCGTTCCTCGGCAAGGAAGAGACATTGGCAAGAATGCGCAAAGCAGTAAAGACGTTGGGCTGATGTTCTATTCCATAGCTATTTATTTGTATATGTTTGCGGTGATATTAGTGTCGCCGTTCAACAGGAAAGCGTGGGCTTTGGTGAAAGGTCATGTGCAGACATACATGATATTAAGGAAGAAGATAGATGGCAGAAACCGTTATGTCTGGTTTCATGCGGCATCATTGGGAGAGTTCGAACAGGGACGCCCTTTGATGGAGCGTTTTCGCAAGGAGCATCCCGAATACAAGATACTGCTTACATTCTTCAGCCCTTCTGGCTACGAGGTAAGGAAGGACTATGACGGGGCGGATGTGGTTTGTTATCTTCCTTTTGACACTCCGGGGAACGTGCATAGTTTCATGCGTCTTGTTCACCCAGAGATGGCATTTTTCATCAAGTACGAATTTTGGACGAATTTCATCTCTGCGTGCAAGAAAAGGGGTATTCCCGTATACAGCGTGAGCAGCATTTTCCGCAAGGACAAGATTTTCTTCAAGTGGTATGGTTACTCGTACGCCAAAGTCTTGAAGGACATAGACCATTTCTTCGTGCAAGACGAGGAGTCTGCCAATCTGTTGGCAACAAAAGGGATTAGAGACAATGTGCATATCGTGGGGGATACACGTTTTGACCGCGTGCTTGACATCTGCGCCCAAGCCAAGGAACTGCCGTTGGTGGAGAGGTTTGTAAAGGACGCAGGAACGGTGTTGGTGGCAGGCAGCAGTTGGGATCCAGATGAGAACTTGATATTGCCGTATTTCAACAAGCAACCCAAGATGAAGCTAATACTGGCACCGCACGTTATCAGTGAGGAACGTCTACATCTGATAGAGAATAAATTGAAGAGACCTTATGTGAGGTACACCGAAGCCACACTGGAGAATGTGTGTGAAGCCGACTGCTTGATAATCAATTGCTATGGTTTGCTTAGCAGCATCTATCGGTATGGACAGATTGCTTATGTGGGAGGAGGTTTCGGAGTTGGAATACACAATGTGCCGGAAGCTGCGGTATATGGACTCCCCGTACTGATTGGTCCGAACAACAAGGGATTCCGCGAAGCGCAGGACTTGCTGCGTATGGGAGGATGTTACGAGGTGGACAGTTCCACCATCTTCAATGCCGTGATGGACAGACTTCGGAAAGACAAAAGGCAAAGAGCTTGTTGCGGCGACATTTGCCGCGAGTATATAGAGTCCAATGCAGGTGCTACGGACATGATATTCAAAACCTTAAATTTATGACTCCAGTTAGTTATCTTTATCTTTCACTTCATAGGAGATGTCAGTTGAGGGCGTTTGTTGTTTCTCTTATGGCTTGTTTGGCCGTGTCGTGTCAGAAATACAATTTTGAAGAAGAGTCGGAGAACGGCGGAGAAATAGTGGAGAACCTGACTACCGTAAAGGTGAGGACAAGAGCTGACGGAACGGCACAACTTGAATATCCGTTATTCATATATGCCTTTTCTCAAAGCGGAAGCCTGTTGGCTTCACAAAAGATAAATTCTTCCGACGAACAGATGAGTGTCAGGATACCGGCGGGAGAGGAGTCACGCATAGTGGCTCTTTCGGCTGACGAGTCGGTATATGATATCCCTTCGTCTCCTCAGTTGTCATCGGCGGTGACCATGAAAGCTCTTGCATCTGATGAACATGAGCGGACTGTGGGAAGAGGCTATGTTTTGTCGCATCCTTTGCAGATGGGTTATGCTGACATCAGTCCCACATCGCAGAAAGCCACAGTCACCATACAACTTTCTTATCAGATGGCTTCCATAAGTGCTGTATTGCAAAACATGCCGGCATCAAGTCCGACTGTGTCCATCAAAGTGTCCGCATCTGGGGGCGGCTTGTGCTTAGACGGCAGTTTGACAGAATCCACAGGAGTGTTGATACCTTTGCACAAGCAGAGCGAGGGCAACGGGACATGGGTCTCGGACGAAGTATACATCTTCCCTACCATGGGCAATCAGACCAACTTTACCATCATGTACGGAGGAGACGACGGAGAGGAATATGCGTCCGTAAACTACATGGCTTTGTTAGAGTCTGGTACACCATACAAACTGAACGGTGCTTTTAGCGACGGCAGTCTGGAAGTGTCAGGCAATATCCTGCCTTCTGATTGGGGACAACCAGTTAATCTCAATTTCGGATTTTCTTCTTCCGGACTTACGAAAATATCTCCCGACGGCAACGATGGCGAAGATGACAGCTCTGAGGGGGAGGTTGACGCAGTGTCTTCTGCGGTATCTGAATGGGACGGACATATCGTGGCCGCAGTCAGTGAAGAAGCCGACGGCACGGTTTCTGTGATGCTTTTGTCCAGAGAGGATTGGGGGAGTCTGACCTCTGTTAAAAGTGCGTCGACGGAAGCTTTCAATATAGAGAATGGATATTCGGAAGACGGACTTGGAGAATGGCACATCCCAACACAGGACGAGGCACGGCTTTTGCGTTCTGCATACTTGGAACATACCGACGGATTTGATGCTCTGATGGAGGAAATGGGAGCAGACGCTTTTGCGCTTACCGACGAGAAAGGCAACAATCTCAGGTATCTCTGCGAAGGCGCCAGTATGACAT
>CAVHCL010000070.1:0-3343 GCA_963634425.1 Bacteroidaceae bacterium | reverse complement strand
TGCCAAGATTGAGAATCTTGTATCCTAACCATTAGATGAATCGACCAACGGTGCAATTTTGAATAATGCTTGCGGAAGGTGGGGGATTCGAACCCCCGGTACGGTAACCCGCACGTCAGTTTAGCAAACTGGTGGTTTCAGCCACTCACCCAAACTTCCAATCAGAGATTTCTCAACATCTGTTGTCCGAACATTGCCCGCCGTGCAGTATTCATCCCAAATGCGGTGCAAAGTTACAGCTTTTATTTGAAACCGCAAAACAAATTGTGCTTTTTTTCTTCTCACAAGAGAAATAAAGTATTGGAATATGCGTTTTTGTTTTCGGGTGTCCAATCTGACGTACCAATATTTCACCAACTTGCGTCACCCAAGCTGTTGGTTGCACTCTATAGCCTATTGCCACAGACTAAAAAACTTAGGGGAATAAATGAGCTAAAGTACTGGACACCCTATTTCCATTTTGTAGGTAGATGATTTTTTCGTACTTTTGTACGTTACTTTCGCACAGATTTGAAACGACAATGAATATTACCGCAGACTGCACCATGCCTAAGGGATGCAAAACAATACAGCTACCTGTGTTTTTTGACGATAGAGGGAAACTGGCTTTCGGCGAATCCTCCACACACATACCCTTTGACATAAGACGTGT
This sequence comes from Bacteroidaceae bacterium, assembly GCA_963634425.1. Taxonomy (GTDB): domain Bacteria; phylum Bacteroidota; class Bacteroidia; order Bacteroidales; family Bacteroidaceae; genus Physcousia. Next base: position 2,691 of record CAVHCL010000070.1, on the reverse strand, counting down.
CTTTTGGACATACGACATCAAAGACTCACAGAAGCGCGGCGACCACGCACACCGCACATGCAGTATGGTAATCTTCCCACTCGGAGGCAGTTTCACAATAGAGGTGGACGACGGACATACAAAAAAGGAAATCCTGATGGACGACCCCAGCGTGGGCATACTGGTGCCGCCGTTGGTGTGGTGCCGGCTATACGGTTTTTCCCCAAACGCGGCGTGCGTAAGCCTTGCCTCCGAACCATATACCAAGGAAGACTACATATACGACTACGACGAATTCCTAAACTTGACACGCAAATGACCATCATTCCTTATTCCATAAACAGAAAAGAAGACTGGGACGAGTTTGTAAGCAGGTCGAAAAACGGCACATTCCTGCTGCAAAGGGGATTTGTGGATTATCACGCCGACCGTTTCTTCGACTGTTCCCTGCTCATATATGAAGGCATCACTCCGGATGACAGCTACAAGGAGTCGGAGCTTGCCGCAAAAAACATTGTAGCTCTTTTCCCTGCCAACTGGAACGAGAGCGAGAGGTGTGTGTACTCGCACCAGGGACTGACGTACGGAGGGCTGGTGGTGCTGCCCGATGTGACACAAGTGGAAGTGATGAAGATAATGCAGGCCGTGCTGATGTACTACACGGACTACATGCAAGCCCGCAAGGTGGTGTACAAGCCCATACCTTATATATATTGCGAATATCCTAACGGTGAAGACCTGTATGCGCTGTTCCGGGCAGGAGCAAGACTTAGCAAGAGGCTGGCGAGCACTGTGTGCTGTATGCGCAAACACTTGGGTATGCGCACCCTACGTCTGCGGCAGGCCAGAAAAGCGCTTGACCACGGCTTCTACATAGAACGTATACCGGAGGGAGACGGGAAAAGCCTGGAAGAGTATTGGCACTTGCTCGAAGACGTGCTGATGACCCACCACAATGCCAAACCGGTACACACCCTGGGCGAGATACGTACTCTTGCAAACAGATTTCCCAGAAACATACGTTTTTATATAGTAAAGTGCGAAAACCGCATCGTGGCAGGGACAGTGATATTCGAAACCAGACAAGTGGCGCGCGTGCAATACATTGCAGCCGGAGACGAAGGGCGCGAATACGGGGCTTTAGACCTTCTTTTCAAACATCTGCTGAACGAAAGGTACAGACAAATGGAATACGTGGACTTCGGCACATCGAACGAGGACGACGGACATTACCTCAACGAAGGACTGGTATTCCAAAAGGAGGGTTTCGGCGGAAGGACTGTCTGCTACGACACTTATGAGATTGACATAGACAGGGATGTCATCAGCACGATGACAAAGAAAGAAATGCCGGAAGGGGAAAAGAAAATACCGTATCTGAGCCTGAAACAGATAAACAACTCATTTGAACCCGCCATTTCCGAAACAGTGGCAAGGGTTGTCAAAGGAGGATGGTATTTGCTCGGCAAGGAGAACGCGCGTTTTGAGAAGGAATACAGAGAATATTGCGGCTCTGCGCATTGCGTGGCTGTGGGCAACGGACTGGATGCCCTCACCATGATACTCATGGCATATAAGGAAATGTACGGATGGAAGGACACGGACGAAGTGATAGTGCCGTCCAACACCTATATCGCATCCATATTGGCTGTAAGCAGGGCAGGACTGAAGCCTGTGCTGTGCGAACCGCGGTTGTCCGACTACCTGATAAACCCCGCATTGATACCCGGACTTATAACGGAACGTACGCGCGCCATCTTGCCGGTGCATCTGTACGGAAGGGTCTGCGACATGGACTCCATCATGGGAATAGCCGCGGAACACTCTCTGAAGGTGGTGGAGGATGCGGCACAGGCGCACGGCGCACGCTGGCACGGGCATCTGGCAGGCAGCTTGGGAAACGCGGCAGGCACAAGCTTCTACCCAGGCAAGAACTTGGGCGCATTGGGCGACGCCGGCTGTGTGACCACCAACGACGAAGAATTGGCAAACACGGTGAGGACACTTGCCAACTACGGCAGTGAGAAAAAATATGTCAACTCCTTGAAGGGGGTGAACAGCCGCATGGACGAGATACAGGCGGCTGTGATATGTCTGAAGATGAAACGGCTCGATGAAGACAACGAGAAACGGCGCAGAATAGCCGCCCTCTACGATGCCAACATCACCAACCCCCTTATTACACTACCTGCCGTTGCGGAAGACCCGGAGGAAAATGTCTATCACATCTATCCTGTCCGTTGCCCCAACAGGGACGCTCTGAAACAGTATTTGGAGGACAGGGACATACATACATTCATCCACTACCCCATTCCGCCTCACAAACAACAGGCGTACAGAGAATGGAACGACCTTACCTACCGCATATCGGAACGGATACACAGGGAAATCCTGTCACTCCCCATATCGCCGTTGCTCACAGACGGACAAGTGAGAAGGATAATAGAAGCGGTAAACTCTTTTTCCGTGAACATTACTTAGTGGACATTAACCGTTTTTTACCATTACTAAGATATTATTTGTGGAACACCAAGAAAAACGGCGTTTTTCTTGGTGTTCCGCTCGGTTTGCACTACCTCTGGCCTTCGGCCGAAGGTACTCACGCTCAAGAACACAAAATAAATTTGCATTTATTTTGTGTTCTCTTCGCTTAATCGTACCTTTGTCCACAGAAACAATCCACACGAAGCGCATATGAGATACCTTGACCCC
>CAVHCL010000069.1:0-6918 GCA_963634425.1 Bacteroidaceae bacterium | reverse complement strand
GGACGAGTCATTATATACAGTGTTTTGTGTATGTACGCCTCACATCGCAAGGTACAACTTTTGTCTACGCAAGGACACGAAAAAAGCGGTTACGAAACTCGTAACCGCTTTTTCTTAGCGTGGACCAGGTAGGGCTTGAACCTACGACCTCCAGATTATGAGTCTGTTGCTCTAACCGACTGAGCTACAAGTCCGGCAAAACCGTTATTGTGGTTTGCGGGTGCAAAGGTAGGCATTTATGTTGGATTGTCCAAATGAAAAGCTGAAAAATTTGGCGAGGAAGTGATATTTGGCTAATTTTGCAGCCGAAAAGATGGAAGGATACGTTGCTACGATAGGATTTTTCGATGGGGTGCACCGCGGACACCAGTGTCTGATAAACCAAGTGAAGGACTTGGCGGCAAGGCGCGGTATGCGCTCAATGATAGTTACGTTTGATACCCATCCCCGGCAGGTTCTGTGTTCGGAATACCAGCCCCGTCTGCTTTCTTCCCTCTCCGGGAAACTTGCCATGTTGCGTGAGTGCGGTGTGGACAGAGTGGAGTTGCTGCGGTTCACAAAGGCTTTAAGCTCCCTTACCGCGGCGGAGTTCATGCGTGTTGTGCTGAAGGAGCGGTTGGGCGTGGAAGTGCTGTTGATGGGCTACGACCATAAGTTCGGGCATGGGGGCGGCACGTTTTCCGAGTATGTGGAATGGGGACATATGGTCGGCGTAGAAGTCTGCCTCGCCTCCGAGCTGGAAGGTATGAAAGTAAGCAGCAGTATGGCAAGGCGTTTGGTGGCGGAGGGCAAGATAAGCGAAGCCAACCTGTTGCTCGGACATCCGTTTGTGGTAGAGGGCGAGGTGACGACAGGCCATCAGATGGGACGCAGGATAGGTTTTCCTACCGCTAACCTTAGGACAGACGGCAATATGTTGCTGCCGTCGGTGGGAGTCTATGCCGTGCAGGTGGTGTTTGAGGACAATTCCGTATCCGGGGGTATGTTGTGTATAGGAAACCGTCCGACAATGGGAAACGGTGACGACATCTCCGTGGAGGTGAACATCTTCGATTTTAACGGTAACCTTTATGGCAGGCGGTTGCGCTTGAGAGTGCTTTCCAAGATAAGGGACGAGGTGAGGTTCCCTGATGTGGAACTGTTGAAAGAGCAGTTGCGGCGCGACGAACAGTCCGCACGCCGTCTGTTGTCTTGTGCCCATGACGAATGACGAATACATACTCAAGCACCGCAATGACAACGTGAGGGAGTTGGCTTTGGAAAAAGCCCCCGAAGGGGTAGACCGTATGTTCGCCCTGCGTCAGATAGAGGGATGGCAGCTGTCGCTCCGCAAACTGCCTATGTGGGCGCATACAAGCGGTTTGCATTATCCCCCCAGGCTGTCTATGGAGCAGTGCAGCAGCGAATGTACGGCACTCTATAAACGGAGGATAGTGCAGCGTCTTCTGCCGGAAGCCAGAATGACTATGGCGGACTTGACAGGAGGGTTCGGTGTGGATTTCAGTTACCTTGCCCCCCTGTTTGCCGAGTCGTGCTATGTGGAGCGTCAGAGTGAACTTTGCGGATTGGCCGCACATAACATGCCACTGCTCGGCATCCGGCACGCAAGGATAGTGTGTGCGGACGCGGAAGAATTTCTTGACAATGGCGACAGACATTACACGTTATTATATATTGACCCGGCGAGGAGGGATGTGGCTGGACGAAAGGTGTATGCCTTGCAGGACTGCACTCCGGATATCGCGCTCATGAACGGTACGCTGCTCCGGATGTCGGATGTGGCGATGGTGAAGTTGTCGCCGATGCTCGACGTTGACGATACGCTGAGGAGAGTGCCAAGTGTAAGTGAAGTCCATGTGGTGAGCGTGAATGGGGAGTGTAAGGAATTGCTTCTGGTGATGTGCTCCGGAAAGGTCAAAGAATCCTTAGCGAAGCCTTCAGAAGGTCTTGGGGGTGAAATCCGCGTCTATTGTGCAAATCTCGGCGACCGGGAGGAGCTGTTCTCTGTAGGGAAGACGGCGCACGTCCCTGTTGTGGCTGACGAAGTGGGTGCATATCTTTACGAGCCCAACGCTTCCATATTGAAAGCCGGCGTTCAGGACGCTCTCTGCAAATCTTACGGCGTGTGTAAGTTGCATCCGTTCAGTCATCTGTTCACTTCGTCAGAAAAGGCGGATGGCTTCCCTGGCAGGACGTTTGAGGTGAAGGCTGTGAGCGATTTCGGCAAGAAGAGTCTGAAAGCGATGCTGTCCCCACTTGTCAGAGCTAATCTTACCGTACGGAACTTCCCGTCTACGGTAGCTCTGTTGCGCAGGAAATGGGGGCTGAAGGAAGGAGGCGAAGACTATCTGTTCGCCACTACGGTGAAAAATGGCTCGCATGCGCTAATTCTTTGCCGCAAATGCTGACAGCAGACACCTTTGTTTGCGTTATTTATCATAGTGTGTGTGAAAAATATGATTATTTTGTCAATTTTCGTGGTGCAAACATATATGGTAGAGAAAAAAATTGCTACATTTGCAACAGAATATAGTAACAAACCTCGCTAAATAACCGTATTTATGTCTACGAGAAGAGAATTTTTGAAGGGAATGGGAGTTGCTACCGCAGGTTTGACCCTGACTCCCGGCAACGTGTTTGCCATGACTTCTAAAGAGACGAAGCAAGCCAAGAGCGAAAAAGTGAAGATTGCCTATATAGGCATCGGCAACCGTGGCGAACAGAACATCAGTGAGTTTGCCAAGACCGGCATGGTGGATGTGGTGGCACTGTGTGATGTGGATCTTAACGGCAAACAGTGTCAGAAAGTGTTGTCCATGTATCCCGACGCAAAGAGATATACGGATTTCCGCAAACTCTTTGACGAATATTCAGACCATTTCGACGCTGTGGCTGTGAGCGTGCCGGACCATACGCACTTCTTTGTAGCGATGACGGCCATGAAGCACGGCAAGCATGTATATTGCGAGAAGCCTTTGGTACGCACTTTCCAGGAAGGCGAACTGCTGATAGAGATGGCCAACCGCCATCCGGAGTTGGCAACCCAGCTTGGCAACCAAGGACATTCCGAGGGCAACTATTTCCAGTTCAAGGCTTGGATGGAGGCCGGCATCATAAAGGACGTCACCAAGGTGGTGGCACACATGAACAACGACCGCCGTTGGCACAAGTATGACTGGAACATGACCAAAATGCCTGAGGGAGACGCTATTCCCGACGGAATGGATTACGACACATGGCATGGAGGCGTACGCTACCACAACTACAGCAAGCTTTACCATCAAGGGGACTGGCGTAGTTGGTACGACTTCGGAATGGGTGCGCTTGGCGACTGGGGCGCGCATCTTTTGGACACCGCACACGAGTTCTTGCAACTGGGACTGCCGTATGAGATAAACATGTTGTATGCAAAGAACCACAACGAGTTCTTCTATCCTTTCAGCAGCACCATACAGTTCAGATTCGGCGCCAGGGGCAATATGCCTCCGTGCGATGTGTTCTGGTACGACGGTGTGGACAATCAGCCGCCGTTGCCCGAAGGATACGGTGAGAGCAAGTTGGCCGACGGCATTCCAGCCAGCGGACAAGGAGAGTATACCAAGCAGAAAATCAACCCCGGCAAGATTATCTACGGGCGCGACCTCACATTCAAGGGTGCCAGCCACGGCAGCACTCTGGAAATAATACCAAAGGAGAAGGCAGAGGCTATGAAGGACAGGTTGCCACAGGTGCCGAAGAGTCCAAGCAACCATTACGTAAACTTCCTGCGTGCTTGCCAAGGAACGGAAAAGACACGTTCTCCGTTCCAGATAGGTGGTGTGCTGTGCCAAGTGTTCTGTCTGGGTGTGATAGCACAACGGCTTAACACGCAACTGTTCTTTGACCCACGTACCAAGAAGTTCACCAACAATGAGTTCGCCAACGCCATGCTCTCCGGCATGCCTCCGCGCCGTGGTTGGGAAGAGTACTATAAATTGGACTGAGAAAGACTGGCAATAAGTATTAACAAGTGAAAGTATTAACATATCTGAGCAAATGAAGAAACTGATTATTTCGTTGGCGGTGTTGGCGGTGTTGCCATTGGGCGCCAAGAAGAAACAGGTGACGGAAGTGTCTGCTGCTGCTCCGGCTGCGGACAATGTGCTCACCGAACAAGAGGTGAGAGAGGGGTGGAAACTTCTGTGGGACGGAAAGACCACAGAAGGATGGCGCGGTGCCAAACTCACAACGTTTCCCACAAAGGGGTGGCACATAGAGGACGGCGTGCTGAAAGTGGAAGCTGCCAACGGAGCCGAGAGCGGCAACGGTGGCGACATCGTCACCGACAAAAGTTATCACAACTTTGTGTTGAAGGTGGACTTCAAGATTACGGAAGGCGCCAACAGCGGCATCAAGTATTTCGTAGACCCCGACATGAATCAGGGTGAGGGAAGTGCCATCGGTTGTGAATTCCAGATTTTGGACGACCAGCGTCACCCCGACGCCAAACTTGGAGTGAAGGGAAACCGCAAGTTGGGTTCTCTGTACGACCTTATCCCAGCTCCTGCGGACAAGCCTTTCGACATTGCCGCATGGAATACGGCCATGGTGATTGTGAAGGACAATCACGTGGAGCATTGGCTCAATGGAGTGAAACTTCTTGAGTACGAGCGCAACACACAAGAGTGGAACGCACTGGTGGCATACAGCAAGTACAAGAACTGGAAAGATTTCGGTAACCGAGACGGACGCATCCTGTTGCAAGATCATGGGAATGAGGTGTGGTTTAAAAATGTGAAAATAAAAGAATTTTAATTCTAAATCAGATACTTAACTATAATTTTGTCCGCCTGCCCTTTTGTTGTGAGAGGGAAGGCGGACTATGTCGGTAATAAACAAAGGTGATCATTATACAAACTAACAAACAAAAAACACTTACGATGAAAAAGACAATAATCTTATCCCTTATAGTGAATTTCGTGTGCATGGCAGCCAACGCCATCGTTGACCCCGTGAAGTATGTCAATCCGCTTGTGGGATCACACTCCACCGGGGGGCTTTCCACAGGTAACACATATCCTGCCATAGCCTTGCCGTGGGGAATGAACTTCTGGACTCCACAGACGGGTAACATGGGCAACGGATGGTGCTACACCTACGATGCCGAGAAAATACGAGGGTTCAAGCAGACCCATCAGCCAAGTCCTTGGATGAATGACTACGGAATGTTCAACATCATGCCTGAGAGCGGGGACGAACCTATCTTCGATGAGAGCAAGCGTGCCAGTTGGTTCTCCCACAAGGCGGAGGTGAGCAAACCGCATTACTACAAGGTTTATCTCGCCGACTACGACATCACCACTGAGATAGCTCCCACCAGCCGTGCCGCCATATTCCGTTTTACTTATCCGGAAGGCAAGAACTATTTGGTGGTGGACGCTTTTGACCGCGGCTCTTACGTTAAGATTATACCGTCGGAGAACAAGGTGGTGGGGTATACCACACGTAACAGCGGTGGAGTGCCAGCCAACTTCCGCAACTATTTTGTTTTGCAGTTCGACCGTCCTTTCACTTTCACATCCGTCTCCGACGATGGCAAGGCAGACAAGTCGGCATTGGAGACAGAGAGCAAGCATGCGGCTGGAGCCGTGGGCTTCAACACTCGCCGCGGCGAGCAGGTGAACGTGCGGGTGGCAAGTTCTTTCATCAGCATAGAACAGGCAGAGCAGAACCTCAAGGAACTTGGCGACAAGTCTCTGGAAGAGATATCCGAAGCTGGCCGCCAAGAGTGGAACAAAGTGCTTTCCACCATAGATGTGCAGGACGAGAGCGATGTGGATCGTCTGCGCACTTTCTACAGTTGCCTCTACCGCAGTGTTCTTTTCCCACGCAGTTTCTACGAGATAAACGCCAAGGGCGAGGTGGTGCACTACAGCCCCTACAACGGACAGGTGCTGCCTGGTTATCTCTTTGCCGACACGGGCTTTTGGGATACGTTCCGCGCACTCTTCCCATTGGTAAATCTTATGTGGCCGTCCATGAGTCAAAAGATGCAGGAGGGATGGGTCAACGCCTACAAGGAGAGCGGTTTCCTGCCCGAGTGGAGCGCACCGGGGCACCGCGACTGTATGGTGGGCAACAACTCGGCTTCTGTGGTGGCTGACGCATATCTCAAAGGTATAAGAGGATATGACATAGAGACGCTTTGGGAGGCTGTAAAGCACGGAGCCAACGATGTCCTTCCCCACAGTGCCAGCGGCAGACGCCAGTGGCAGGCTTACAACAAGTACGGATACGTCCCCTACGACAGCATCAGGGAGAGTGCGGCCCGCACGTTGGAGTATGCTTTTGACGACTGGAGCATCTATAAGCTCGGACAGGCTCTCGGCAAGCCGGAGAAAGAAATTAAAGTATATGCCGAGCATGCCATGAACTACAAGAACCTCTTTGACAAGGAACACAACCTCATGCGCGGCAAACTTGCCAACGGTGAATGGGCTCCGGACTTCAATCCCTTCAAGTGGGGCGACGCTTTCACCGAGGGGAACAGCTGGCATTACTCTTGGAGTGTATTCCACGACCCTCAAGGACTTATCGACCTTATGGGAGGCAATGCCACGTTCAACGGGATGCTTGACAGCGTGTTCCTCCTGCCGCCCATCTTTGACGACAGCTACTATGGCGGTGTGATACATGAGATACGGGAGATGCAAATCATGAACATGGGCAACTATGCCCACGGCAACCAGCCTATCCAACACATGATATATCTCTACAATTACAGCGGCGAGCCTTGGAAGACACAATATTGGGTGCGTGAGACCATGAACCGTATGTACAACGCTCATGCCGACGGCTATTGCGGCGACGAAGACAACGGCCAGACATCCGCTTGGTACATCTTCTCCGCCATGGGCTTCTATCCCGTGTGCCCCGGTG
>CAVHCL010000068.1:0-25364 GCA_963634425.1 Bacteroidaceae bacterium | reverse complement strand
TATGCTATGGTCTCGCTGAAAAATGTGCTTCCCAACAATGTGAAAGCAAATATCCCGTTTATCCATGCAAGGCACAGATATTCCGTTTTGTGGCGCGCATACAGGCTTATCACACACGTCATCACAAAGTGTGCTGTGGCACTGCAGGCAAGCGTCAAAAGTATAGCGTCTGGAGTCATTGCAGAATGATTAGTCGCAGCAAAGGTATGAAAAAAAGCGACACGCCCAAACTGTTTTTACCTTTTGTTGCAAAATTGTCCCACAGCACGGCAAAAACACTTTTTCGCACTATTAACCTACAAGGAGATTGGAATTTTTGATTATTCTGTCGGAAAGCCTTATATTTGCATCGTCAAGTGATAACACAACGTAACTATAGCATAATGAACTGCAATCAGACAATGAATAAAGCCGCGGACAACATACGCATACTTGCCGCAGCCATGGTGGAAAAAGCCAAAAGTGGACACCCCGGTGGAGCTATGGGTGGAGCAGACTTCATAAACGTACTCTACAGCGAGTATCTGATATTTGACCCCCGCAACCCGACATGGGCAGGAAGAGACCGTTTCTTCCTCGACCCTGGGCATATGTCCCCCATGCTGTACGCAGAGCTCGCCATGATAAACAAGTTCTCGCTTGAAGAACTCCAGCAGTTCCGCCAGTGGGGCTCTCCCACTCCCGGTCATCCGGAGATGTGCTACGCAAGAGGCATAGAGAACAGTTCCGGTCCCCTTGGCCAAGGACACGCCTATGCGGTGGGAGCAGCCATAGCCGCAAAGTTCCTTGCCGCCAAGACTGGCAACCCCACGTTCAGCCAAGAGACCATATACGCCTATATCAGCGACGGCGGAGTGCAGGAAGAGATAAGCCAAGGAGCGGCGCGTGTGGCTGGTAACCTTGCCTTGGACAACCTTATCATGTTCTATGACGCCAACGACATCCAGCTCTCCACGGAGACAAACGTGGTGACCAACGAGGACACGGCTGCCAAGTACCGCGCCTTTAACTGGCACGTGATAGAGATAAACGGCAACGAAGTGGACCAGATACGCTTCGCCCTTGACGAAGCCAAGAAAGTGAAAGGGAAACCGACCCTCATCATAGGCAAATGCGTGATGGGCAAGGGTGCGCTCAGAGCAGACGGCAGCAGCTACGAACGCTCATGCGGCACACATGGAGCTCCGCTCGGAAGCGAGGCTTACCAGAACACCGTCAGAAACCTCGGCGGAGACCCTGCCCAGCCGTTTGTCATATTTCCCGAAGTGGAGGAAATGTACAAGTCGCGCCTTGCGGAACTGGAGAAGATAACTGACAAGAGACACGAGGAGGAGACTAACTGGGAAGAGAAAAACCAAGACATGGCGGAACAGCAGAGAATGTGGTTTTCCGGCAAGGCTCCGCACATCGACTGGGAAAGCATCGTCCAGAAACCCGACGATGCCACAAGGAATGCGTCAAGCGCATGCCTTTCACTTTTGGCAAAGCGTGTTCCCAACATGATAGTGTCCTCGGCCGACCTGTGCAATTCGGACAAGACGGACGGTTTCATAAAGGGTGGGGCTTCGGTCATCTCCAAGGACAACTACGGAGGCGGATTTCTGCAGGCTGGTGTTGCCGAGCTCACCATGGTGTGTTGCTGCATAGGCATGGCGTTGCACGGAGGAGTGACAGCCGCTTGCGGGACCTTTTTCGTGTTCAGCGACTACATGAAACCTGCCATACGTATGGCGGCACTCATGGAATTGCCTGTAAAGTTCGTCTGGTCGCACGACGCATTCCGTGTGGGAGAGGACGGTCCCACACACGAGCCTGTGGAGCAAGAGGCGCAGATACGACTGATGGAAAAACTCAAGAACCACAGCGGACGCAACTCCATGCTCGTGATGCGTCCCGCAGACGGCAAGTCCACCACAGAATGTTGGAAACTGGCCATGGAGAACACCAACACCCCTTCTGCCCTTATCCTCAGCCGCCAGACCATAGAAAGCCTTCCTGAGAGTACAGACTACAGCCTTATAGCCAAAGGCGCATACATAGCGGCTGAGAGCGACGCGGCGTTCGACGTGATACTGGTAGGCAACGGTTCCGAGGTGAGCACGCTTATCTCCGGAGCTCGCCTTCTCCGAAAGGACGGCATCAAGGTAAGAGTGGTGAGCGCACCGTCGGAGGGACTCTTCCGCGAGCAGCCCATCTCATACCAAAACGAGGTCATCCCACAGGGGAGCAAAGTGTTCGGACTCACGGCCGGTCTGCCGGTAAACCTACAAGGGTTTCTTCTTGGCGCAGACCCGGCAAGCCGGATATGGGGTCTGGAAAGCTTCGGCTTTTCCGCCCCGTACAAAGTGCTCGACCAAAAGTTGGGCTTCACCGCTGAAAACGTTTATAACCAAGTTAAGGAGATGCTCGCATGAAAAAGGTAGGATTGGCCAGCGACCACGCAGGTTTTCGCCTGAAGGAACACATCAAGGAATACCTCAACGACAGAGGACTTGATTTCAAGGACTACGGCACGTACAGCGAAGAGAGCTGCGACTACCCCGACTTCGGGCATGCCCTTGCCAAGGGCATTGAGGAAGGCGAATGTTATCCTGGAATTGCCGTATGCGGAAGCGGAGAAGGCATCAGCATGACTTTGAACAAGCATCAGGGAATCCGTGCGGGTCTCTGCTGGCAACCGCAGATAGCACACCTTTGCCGCCAGCACAATGACGCCAACGTGTTGGTGATGCCAGGACGTTTTATCACATTCGAGGAGGCAGACAGGATAATGGACGAGTTCTTCGCAACGCCTTTCGAAGGGGGCAGACACCAAGCGAGGATAGACAAGATACCTTGCCATTGACAACGCTCGTGCAGAGCATAAAAAAGGTGCGGTGTTTCCACCGCACCTTTTTTATGCCATATTGTATTTCATTTTCACTTGTACTCGCTCCAGCTTTTTATTGCCAGTTTGTCCAATGGGACGTTGCAAAAGGCGTTGACGAACGCAGCCGCCAGACGTACATTGGTGATAAGCGGGATGTTGAGGTCCACTGCGGCGCGACGGACTTTATAGCCGTCGTTCAGTTCGCCCACGGTAAGGTTCTTGGGCACATTCACCACCATGTCTATTTTCTTCTGATGCAGCAAGTCCAGCACCTGTGGGGCTCCTTCTTCGCTCGGCCAATACACGTGAGTGTTGGATATGCCGTTCTGGGTCAAGTAGAGGCTTGTCCCCGTTGTGGCGTACAGCTCATATCCGTGTTCCTTCAACATTCTCGCCGCCTCCAGCATGTCGGCCTTGTCCTTGGGCGTTCCCGTTGAAAGGAGTACGTTTTTTTCCGGCACATTCTGCCCTACGCTCAACATTGCCTTCAGCAGGGCGCAGTTGGTGTCGTCGCCCAAACATCCGACTTCTCCGGTGGAGCTCATGTCAACTCCCAACACGGGATCGGCGTTTTGCAGACGGTTGAACGAGAACTGGCTTGCCTTGATGCCCACGTAGTCAAAGTCGAAGAAACTTTTGTTGGGCTTCTCTACCGGCAGTCCGAGCATTACCTTGGTGGCAAGTTCTATAAGATTTATCTTCAGCACCTTGCTCACAAACGGGAACGAACGGCTGGCACGCAGGTTGCACTCAATGACCTTTATTTCGTTGTCCCTGGCCAGATACTGTATGTTGAAAGGACCACTGATATTGAGTTCCTTGGCTATCTGCGCAGAAATCTTCTTTATCCGGCGGACAGTCTCTACGTACAGTTTTTGGGCAGGGAACTGTATGGTGGCGTCTCCACTGTGGACTCCGGCAAACTCTATGTGTTCGCTGATGGCGTACGCTATTATCTCCCCGTTCCGCGCCACGGCATCCATCTCCACCTCCTTGGTGTTCTGCATAAACTTGCTTATCACCACGGGGTGTCTCTTGCTGACATTGGCGGCGAGAGTGAGGAAACGTTTCAGCTCCTCTTGGTTTGAGCACACGTTCATAGCCGCGCCGGAGAGCACATACGACGGGCGTACGAGAACCGGGAATCCCACGCGCGAGATGAACTCGTCAACATCCTCCATGCTGGTAAGCGCCCTCCATTCGGGTTGGTCCACCCCTATGCGGTCGAGCATGGCCGAGAACTTGTCTCTGTCTTCCGCATTGTCTATGTATTTGGCCTGAGTCCCAAGGATAGGCACACGTTGGGCGTCAAGCTTAAGAGCCAAATTGTTGGGTATCTGTCCTCCTGTACTTACTATCACGCCCATGGGGCATTCCAGTTCCACAATGTCCATTACCCGCTCAAAAGTAAGCTCGTCAAAATAAAGACGGTCGCACATATCGTAGTCGGTAGACACTGTCTCCGGATTGTAGTTGATCATCACCGAATGGTATCCTTCTTTACGGATGGTGTTAAGCGCCTGCACTCCGCACCAGTCGAACTCCACGCTGCTTCCTATCCTGTAGGCGCCCGAGCCGAGAACCACTACGGAACGCTGTCCTCCGTAAGAGATGTCGTGGGCAGAGGCCGCGTAAGTGAGGTAGAGGTAATTGGTCATTGCCGGATATTCCGCCGCCAATGTGTCTATCTGCTTCACATACGGACGTATGCCCATCTGCTTGCGCTTGTTGCGCACCAACAGCACAGCGTCCTCTATGTCCATTTCCTTTTCCATGTGCAAGGCGCGGGCTATCTGGAAATCCGTGAAGCCGTACACCTTGGCCTTGCGCAGCAATTCCTTGTCTATCGTGTTGACATGAGCCGCACGGAGCTCGGTGTTGATGTTGTAGATGTTAAGCAGCTTTTTCAGAAACCACTTGTCTATCTTCGTCAGCTCGTGTATCTGGTCTACGCTGTAGCCCGCAAAAAACGCTTTCTCTATCATGAAGATGCGTTTGTCTGTGGGCGACTTTAGCGCATTGTCCAAATCGTCTATCTTCAGTTCTTTGTTGCCCACGAAGCCATGCATACCCTGCCCTATCATACGCAGTCCCTTCTGGATGGCTTCCTCAAACGTACGGCCTATCGCCATCACCTCGCCCACACTCTTCATGCTACTGCCCAACTCGCGGTCTACTCCGTGGAACTTGCCAAGATCCCATCTCGGAATCTTGCACACCACATAGTCGAGCGCAGGTTCGAAGAAAGCGGAAGTAGTCTTGGTGACCGAGTTCTTGAGCTCGAACAACCCGTAGCCGAGTCCCAGTTTTGCTGCCACGAACGCAAGTGGATAACCCGTAGCCTTGGATGCGAGTGCGGAACTACGACTGAGCCTCGCATTTACTTCTATCACCCTGTAGTCCTCGCTCAACGGGTCGAAAGCGTACTGCACGTTGCACTCTCCCACTATGCCTATGTGGCGCACTATGGCGATGCTGAGGGCGCGGAGCTTGTGGTACTCGCTGTTTGTGAGCGTCTGCGAAGGAGCTATCACTATGCTTTCTCCGGTATGGATGCCCAGAGGGTCGAAGTTCTCCATGTTGCACACCGTGATGCAGTTGTCGAAACGGTCGCGCACCACCTCGTACTCTATCTCCTTCCATCCCTTGAGACTCTTCTCCACGAGAACCTGCGGAGAGAACGAGAACGCCTTCTCCGCCAGTTTGTCCAAGTCGTCCTCATTGTCGCAAAAACCGGAGCCAAGACCGCCCAAGGCATACGCCGCGCGGAGTATCACAGGATAGCCCAGAGAGGCTGCGGCGGCACGCACTTCCACGGCACTGGTGCAAGCCACGCTCTTGATGGTCTTCACGCCTATCTCGTCAAGCTTGCCCACGAAGAGCTCGCGGTCTTCAGTGTCCATGATGGCCTGCACTGGAGTTCCGAGCACCTTTACGCCATATTTGTCCAAAACGCCTTGTTTGTAGAGACTAACGCCGCAGTTGAGGGCTGTCTGTCCGCCAAACGCCAAAAGAATGCCCTGTGGACGCTCCTTTTCTATCACACGCTCCACAAAGTACGGTGTCACCGGAAGGAAATACACTTGGTCTGCCACACCATCGGAAGTCTGCACAGTGGCAATGTTGGGATTTATGAGTATTGTCTCTATGTTTTCCTCGCGCAACGCCTTCAAAGCCTGTGAACCCGAATAGTCAAATTCTCCGGCCTCACCGATTTTCAAGGCACCAGAGCCCAAGAGCAGGACTTTCTTTATCTCGTCGTTTTTCATCTGATTTAGTCGTTTTAGCCTTTTCTTTTACTTTTTTATCTCCTCTACAAACTTGTCAAACAGGAACTCCGTGTCAGTCGGTCCCGCACACGCCTCCGGGTGGAACTGTGCTGAAAACCACGGATACCGCTTGTGTCTGACACCTTCGTTGGAGCCGTCGTTCATGTTTATGAACAGAGGCTCCCAATCGGCGTTCAACGTGGTGGTGTCCACTGCATAACCATGGTTCTGTGTGGTTATGTAGCAACGTTCCGTCCCCACCATACGCACCGGTTGGTTGTGGGAGCGGTGTCCATATTTCAGTTTGTATATTGTGGCCCCTGCGGCTTTTGACAACAACTGGTTGCCCATGCAGATGCCCATTATGGGACGCACCCTGCCTCCGCGTGCGGCTTCTTTTTCCATAAAGGCACGTATATTGTCCACCGTCACCGAACACGTGTTGGGGTCTCCGGGTCCGTTGGCCAGGAACAAACCGTCGAATTCCATTTCCGTAAAGTCGTAGTCCCATGGAACTCTCACCACATTCACATTGCGTTTCAGCAGACACCGTATGATGTTGTTCTTCACGCCACAGTCAACCAACACCACTGTGGGAGCGTCGTTCTTGTCGGCACTCACGAAACTGGGGATGTCTTCGGGAAGCCTGTTGGCAGGCTCAGAGTACTTTTCCGGACTATACCTTATTGTTTCCTTGCATGAGACCTGCGCCACATAGTTTTCCCCGTCATACTTTCCGAAATCCTTGTCATTGTCGTCTCCGTCGAAGATTATCTTTCCCATCATGCTTCCGTTCTCGCGGAGCACCTTGGTGAGCGCACGTGTGTCTATGTCAGTAACACCGGGGACACCTTCGCTCTTCAGCCAGTCGGCAAGGCTCGTCTTGGCGTTCCAGTGGGAATATTCCGCGCTGTAGTCCTGGCATATTATGGCCTTGGCATAGATGCGGTCGCTCTCCATGTAGGAGGAAAGGCCGTTCTCCATTGCTGACACGTCGGGCACTCCGTAATTTCCCACCAGCGGGAACGTCATCACCATTATCTGTCCTGCATACGAGGGGTCTGTGAGACTCTCCGGATAGCCTGTCATTGCCGTGTTGAACACCACTTCTCCTGCCACAGAACCGACAAACCCGAAAGATTTTCCCTCAAACTCAGTCCCATCCTCCAATCTCAGTATTACTTTCCTGTACATATGTTAACTTAACGTTATGTGTTTGAAATCAAGACCATAAAAAACCACCATCGCCAAAAGAAGGCGTAGGTGGTAACGACAATCTGCAAACAACTCTCGGAAAAATTGGCTTTGCCTGACAAATCTGTCGCAACTTGTCCACGTACAACGTACCGACCGTCTGGCATTTGTTAGTCATTATCCCGATTATTTGACCGCAAAGGTACGACTTTATTTGTTTTTCGCAAAGACCACCGCACAAAAATTCACACCTGCGCTCATTTTTGTTTCTCCATGCACGGAAACAAATCGTATTGTTTGTATTTTTGTAAGCAAACAATAACAACATCGTGTATTATGGACAATAAAATGAAGGATTCGCTGCCCGACAACGCTTTCAGAGAGTTGGGCGAAGGAGAGAAATACTCACCGCTGATGCCGGAGAACAGCAACCCGAGGGAGGTGAACGCATGGTCTATATGCTGGGGAATACTCATGGCTGTCCTCTTCAGTGCGGCCGCCGCATACTTGGGACTCAAAGTGGGTCAAGTGTTTGAGGCCGCCATCCCCATCGCCATCATAGCGGTGGGTGTGTCATCCGCCACAAAACGGAAGAACTCTCTGGGCGAGAACGTGATGATACAGAGTATAGGAGCCTGCAGCGGCGTGATAGTGGCAGGTGCTATATTCACACTCCCGGCACTGTATATACTGCAGGCCAAGTATCCCGAGATGACCGTCTCGTTCATGCAGGTGTTCATGTCAAGTCTTTTGGGAGGAATTCTCGGGATACTCTTCCTCATACCGTTCCGAAAATATTTTGTCAAGGACATGCACGGCAAGTATCCTTTCCCCGAAGCCACAGCAAGCACGCAGGTGCTTGTGAGCGGAGCCAAGGGAGGCGACCAGGCCAAACACCTTCTCACGGCAGGAGTGGTGGGAGGCATTTACGACTTCGCTGTCGCCACTTTCGGACTTTGGAACGAGAACTTCACTTCCAGGGCACTGCTTTGGGGAGATACGCTGGCGGAGAAAGCCAAGATTGTTCTCAAATGCAACACAGGTGCCGCCGTGCTCGGCATGGGCTACATAGTAGGACTCAAATACGCATTTATCATCTGTTGCGGCAGTGCATTGGTCTGGTGGGTTATCGTGCCGTGCATTGCGTTCTTCTTCCCCGATGTGGAGGTGCAAGAGGGTGTCACCGCAGCGGTGGCGTCGGCTGAGCAGATCTTCAAATACGCCAAAAGCATAGGTATCGGCGGCATAGCCATGGCTGGCATCATAGGGGTGGTCAAGAGTCGCAGTCTCATAACAGGCGCCGTAAGGCTTGCTGCCAAAGAGATGAATGGCAAAGACGGAAACGATGCGCACACAGAACGTACTCAGCTTGACTTGCCACTGCGCCTTGTCAGCATAGGCATAGTGTTTGCGCTCGTCGCTACCTTCATATTCTTCCATTTCAACGTGATGGACGGTGTGTGGATGCACAGTGTGGTCGCCATTGTAGTGGCAGCCGTCATCACATTCCTCTTCACAACCGTCGCCGCCAACGCCATTGCTATCGTGGGCACCAACCCCGTGAGCGGAATGACGCTGATGACCTTGATTCTCGCATCTGTGATAATGGTGTCGGTAGGGCTCAGCGGAACTCAAGGTATGGTGGCGGCACTCATTATGGGAGGAGTGGTATGCACCGCACTTAGCATGTCGGGGGGATTTATCACCGACTTGAAGATTGGCTACTGGCTTGGTTCCACACCCAAGAAGCAGGAAACATGGAAGTTTCTCGGCACACTGGTCAGCGCCGCCACAGTGGCTGGCGTTATAATGATTTTGAATAAAACATACGGATTTACAAGCGGACAACTGGCTGCCCCGCAAGCTAACGCCATGGCCGCTGTAATAGAACCGCTTATGAGCGGCAATGGAGCACCTTGGTTGTTGTACGGCATAGGAGCGGCAATTGCATTGGTGCTTAATGCGTTGGGAATTCCGGCGTTAGCTTTCGCTTTGGGTATGTTCATTCCTTTGGAGCTCAATCTTCCCCTCTTGGCAGGAGGACTTGTCAACTGGTTTGTAACCACACGCGGCAAGGACACAAAACTCAACAATATCCGTTCCGAGAGAGGTACTCTCATAGCAAGCGGCTTCATAGCCGGCGGTGCTCTTATGGGTGTCGTAAGCGCAGCTCTGAGGTTCGGAGGAGTGTCATTCAACTATGACGCATGGTGGGGCAACAGCCTTAGCGAAATACTCTCGTTGGGAATGTACAGCGTGCTCATAGTGTATTTCGTCAAAGCCAGCATGAGACTTAGATAAGCACAAAAAGCAAAAAATCACGTTGTTGAACCAAAAAACTTGCGGTTTTAGACACTCGTTTCGCCAATTTGTCGTAAATTTGCACCGCCGTTACGAGTTGACGGCACATTTCAAACCTATAATCAAAGTTTAATTAAAATTATGGCAACAAAAATTAGATTGCAGCGTCACGGCCGTAAGAACTACGCTTTCTACAGCATCGTAATCGCTGACGTAAGAGCACCACGTGATGGTAAGTTTACAGAAAAGATTGGCACGTACAACCCCAACACCAATCCTGCCACTGTAGATTTGAAATTCGACCGCGCCCTTCATTGGGTAGAGTGTGGCGCACAGCCCACAGACACGGTTCGTAACATTCTGTCGGACGAAGGTGTGTACATGATGAAGCACCTCCGCGGTGGTGTAAAGAAAGGTGCGTTTGACGAAGCTACCTGCGAGGCAAGATTTGCAGCGTGGAAGGCTGACAAACAGAATGGATTGAAAGCACTCGAGGCAAAACTTGAGGCCGATAAGAAAGCAGCCTATGCAGCTCGTATCGAGGCTGAAAAGAAGACCAACGAAGAGATTGCCAAAAAAGTGGCTGACAAGAGAGCTATGGAGGCTGCCGCCAAAGCTGAAGCTGAGGCTGCTGCCAACGCCGAAAACGCAGAGGCCGCTGAGGGTGAAACAACAGAAACTCCAGCAGAGGCTTAAAAAATCAAATCACAAACCATTATTTCAATTAGACTTTTTCCAAACAAAACAACAGAAGGGACGCTACCGTGAGGCAGTGTCCCTTTATACTTTATGACTGATGTGTCAGTCGGACATCAGAAGAAGAACGTGTCCTGAACGGCATCCGTAAGCAAGTTATGTACGTCTATACGTAGCTTTCCGTCCTCCGTCTTGCCTTCTATCACAGTAGGAAAGTAGTTCTTGTCCTTGCTGTCACATTCTGGACATCCCCCTATTATCTCCGCCCACGGGCGGTCTTTTGTAGGAGCATAGTATCTGTAACGATGCTGATGCGCCGTAATCAGAAGTTTGCATTTGGCCTTTTCAAGGATAGGCATCCACAAGTTGGCGCATGTACGCTGCCATGCCGCAAACGAACTGTTATAGTCCGGATGTTCGTCATTGGGAGCAAGGTCGCCCGGATTGGCTTTCGGCCGTGGGTCAAAAAGCGGAATGTGGCAAAAGGCGACGAGATGCTGAGCGGAAGCTATGTCTTTCCTCTTGAGCGCACTGCGAAGCCATGCCACCTGAGCCTCACGGTACGACGCACTGTTGAAAAGATTGGCGAACTTAGGATTCGTGTCCAGTTTGTCCTCGGCTGTGTCCAACCCTATCATCGCTATGTCCCCAAGTCTGACAGCGAAATTACGTCCCAAATCCCAGTCGCGCGAATCGCGCTCCTCTGGTTGCCGGTACATCCACACACGTTCCAGATGCCTGTTGGCCAACCCTCTGTCGTCGTGGTTGCCCGGACAGAAAAGATATGGACGGTCTGCCGCATAATCTTTCTTGTCAATGGACGGATATAGGAAAATCCTCTTCTGTGCAGCTATGGTCTCCTCCGTGTTGCACGCATCTCCGTTCCACACCACACAGCTTGGATTAAGTTTTTCTATCTTGTCAATGGCAAGACCGAAAGTCTGCCAGTTGGCGTGCGTATCGTTAATAACGCAAAAATGCGCCGCCGCTTTCTTGCCTGCTGTCGTAAACGAGTGTATTTCCGAAGGCTCTTCGTTACCGATAATCTTCATGTCGTACCCGCCTCCATAGTGTATACGGTCTGCTCCTATTCTGTAGTAATACTTTGTGGCCGGACTGAGTCCTGTGATTCGTATTTGCATACAATCGGGATTCATGTCCGTGAGCCTATAGCCTCCGCAGTACACCTTGCGTCCGTCCGACAAATCCGGTTTCTCACCCACTATGGCATATCCGTTGGCCAAGCCCGTAACGCTGAAGGCTATACCCACACTTGTCTCGGCGAAATTCTGCAATACAGGGGCACTGTTTATCAACGCGTCATCAGAACCGCTGTTGTCTGCAGAGTCATCGTTTGCCTTAACTTCCGATGCGACAACCGAAAGTGGAAGTCCCTGCACCACCGCTAAGGTGGTGGTGCTCTTGATAAAATCTCTTCTGTTCATGTTTATACAGTTGTTAGTTTTTAGTATGGTAAAAATATCGTCATGCCTTTTCTTTTTCTCACAACAAAAGAGAAAAAAGTGATGCGTCAACGAATCCATCGCCTTTTCTCAACCATTGTGGCAATGTGGCGGAACAAGTGTAGCCGCTACGGTGGAAAAGCTTGCATGCCTTGTCGTTGTCGGTAGAGACAACAGCGTACAGAAGGTGCATATGCAGTATTTCCCTGGCGTATGTCTCCAGCACTCCCAGGGCATCCGTGGCATAACCGCATCCTTGTGCGTCTTCCATAAGCACTATCCCCACCTCCGCACGCATATGTGCGGCACTGAAGTTCTGAAGGTCTACAAAACCCACCACTCCACCTTTCTTAAGATGAATGACAAACCTCGCTTGACCGTCGGCAAAGACATCACTCCTGCTTTCCTCTATGAAACGTCTGAGAGAATACAGCGAATAGGGGACGTTGCAATGGCCGTACTTCCACAGAGAGCTGTCGTTCTCTATAATGTACATCAGCCCCAAGTCCTCAGGCTCCACCGCTTTCAATACTATCTTCTCGCCTACCATAACAGTTTATGTATGTCTATACCGTATATACATGGTATGTATATGCAGACTATTCCAAGGGTACAGTCCCCCCAAGTTGTATCAAGCGTTTGCCGTCGCACGAAACTGTCTCAAGCACACGGCGTGAGTCGGGCTTTTGTGTCCTCATCCGTTCAAGCGTATCCTTTATACTGGTCGTACGTATGTCGCAACGCACGTAGTCACACTCGTCTGTGTCTTTGCTCAGCAGCACCTTGGACATCTTTTGGATTATCAAGTCCGCCAATGCGCGTACACACACGGCCAGCCTTATGACATAGCTAAACAGACGATACTTACGGCCATAGTGTTTGTTGAAGAATATCAACATGGCATTGTAGAAGACATGGACGTAACGGAAACTCGACTTCACCGTACTTTCGCCCTTGTAATGCAGTATGTTGAGAGGGAGGTAGTAGTTCTCCCATCCGCCTTCCAATATTCTGTAACTGAGGTCTATGTCCTCGCCGTACATGAAGAAAGTCTCATCCAGAAGCCCTATTTGGTCCAGAGTTTTGCGCCTTATCATATTGAACGCTCCAGAAATGACCTCTATTGGCGACGGTTTGTCCTCGTCCAAGTACATCATGTAATACTTGCCAAACGTGCGACTTTTAGGGAACATCTTACACAGTCCTGACATCTTGCAGAAACTGGTAAAGGGTGTAGGCAGCCCTCTGCGGCTTTCAAGGGCGAACTGTCCGTCGGCCTGCAACATCCTCACGCCTGTGGCACCAACATTCGGATGACTGTCAAGAAAGTCTACGCATCCCTTCAGTACATCCTCACCCACTATGGTGTCTGGATTAAGAAGCAACACGTATTCTCCGGTGGACTGACGGATAGCCTGGTTGTTGGCATAAGAAAAGCCCATATTGTCTTTGTTGGCTATGACGTGCACTTCAGGGAAACGTGCCTTTATACATTCCACGCTGTCGTCCGTACTGGCATTGTCCACAACCCACACCTCCACATTCATTCCTTCCGAGGCGCGGAGCACCGTGTAGACACACTGCTCCAGATAATAGCGTACGTTGTAGCTGACTATCACCACACTCAGCCTCATCTCTCTTCCTTCCCCTTCTCCAACCACATCAACAGATAAGCCACACACAACAAACCCAAACACCAGCACACGCCGGACTCGTAATTGAGGAAATAGACAACTTCCAGAAACAACGCCGCCACGGTGAGTATGCCCACCCTCACAGGTATGCGCCATTTTTTACACTTTACGGACAGAAATACAGAAGCCAATGTCACAGACACCGCCGACATTTGTATGACGTAGGAGACCGTGTAACCCAAGTCCTTGTCGGCAAGCAAAGAGCCGTTGACCGTCGTGTACACCTCCAGTGCAAGTGCCACAAATACCACAAATGCGGCATTTGCCAAATATAAAATCCTTTCTTTCTTGTTCATTTACTGTCCGTATATCTTATTTCCCAAAGGGTTGTCTGCCAATGATGGCTCTGCCCAAGGTCACCTCGTCTGTATACTGCAGTTCGTCATTCTGTGCCACGCCTCTCGCTATGGCTGTAACCGTCACTCCGGTATCCTGCAATTTGCGGAAGATGTAGAAGCATGTGGCATCACCCTCCATGGTAGGACTGAGAGCCAGTATCACCTCCTTCACCCCTCCGCCGTTGACGCGTGCCACAAGGCTCTCCACCTCTATATCCGAAGGACCTATCCCGTCCATTGGGCTGATGATACCGCCCAGCACGTGGTACACTCCCCTGTACTGCATAGTACCCTCCACTGCCATCACGTCCCTCACGTTCTCCACCACACAGATGGTGGCAGAGTCTCTTGACGAACTGGAACAGATGGGGCACAACTCAGTGTCGGATATGTTGTGACAGAGACGGCAGTACCGCACTCCGTGACGCAAATCGGAAATGCTTTGCGTCAGCGCGTCCACCTCCACCACATCCTGTCTGAGCAGATGCAAAGCCAGACGGAGTGCCGTCTTCGATCCTATTCCGGGCAAGCGGCTTATCTCACTCACAGCTTTCTGCATCAGCTGGGAAGGATACTGTTTGTTCTGGTTCTGCATCATCTCCTATATATCCGCACCTATTACAATCACAACGTGCCCTTGCTCGAAGGCAGCACAAAATGCTCCACGTCCCTGCGGACAGCCATTCTTATACTGCGTGCCAGAGCCTTAAATATTCCCTCTATCTTGTGGTGTTCGTTAGTTCCTTCGGCCTTTATGTTGAGGTTCATGAGGGCGGCATCCGAAAGGCTCTTGAAGAAATGCGGGAACATCTCAGTCGGCATCTCCCCTATCCGCTCTCTACGGAACTCTGCGTCCCACACCAGCCACGGACGGCCTCCGAAATCCAATGCCACACTACACAGACAGTCGTCCATAGGTAAACAATATCCGTACCTCTCTATTCCGCACTTGTCGCCTAAAGCCTTGCGCAGACACTCACCCAGAGCCAACGCCACGTCCTCTATGGTATGGTGTTCGTCCACCTCCAAGTCTCCTTCACACCTTATGTCAAGGTCTATCATTCCATGTTTGGCTATCTGCTCCAACATATGATCGAAGAAACCGATACCCGTGTGTATGTCGCTTGTGCCGTTGCTGTCAAGGTTCACAGAGACAGTTATTTTGGTTTCCTTGGTATTGCGTGCCACATCGGCACAACGGCTTCCGCCGTACACTATGCCGAGAACCTTCTCCCAGTCCATACCGTAGCCGAGAATGAGACTGCGGCAACCGAGATTGTCTGCCAACATGGCATCGGTCTGTCTGTCTCCTATCACCCACGAGTGGGCGATGTCGTAGTCTCCTGTCAGATACCCTACAAGCATTCCTGTGCCTGGTTTTCTGGTAGGAAGCCCGTCCTCGGGAAAACTGCGGTCTATGTGGATGGCGTCAAACTCCACTCCCTCTCCTTTAAGTATGTCCAGCATCAGTCTGTGTGTGGGCAGGAAGTCTGTCTCCGGGTAGCTGTCCGTTCCCAATCCGTCTTGATTGCTTACCATCACCAGTTCGTAGTCGGTGTGCCTGCGTATGAACCGTAAAGCGCTTATCACCCCAGGCACAAAACGAAACTTCTCATAACTGTCTATCTGCTCGTCGGCAGGCTCCACCAGTATCGTGCCGTCACGGTCTATAAACAAAACCTTCTTCATCTTTCGTATGCTTTAGAGCTTGTATTGACGTAAAGCCGCCAGCAGTTCGTTGTTCTCCTGCTTGGTGCCTATGGTTATGCGCAGACACCCTCCGCACAGTGTCACCCTGTTGCGGTTGCGCACTATCACGCCTTTGTCCACCAGATAGCGGTATATGACATCTGCATCCGTCATCTTCACAAGCAGGAAATTGGCGCTGCTGGGATAGACCCCAAGACAGATGGGCAATTCACGCAAGGCTGGTGCCATGTGTTCTCTTTCCCTGCATATTTGACCTATATGCCTATCCACAGAGTCCTTGTCTGCCAGCATCTCCAAAGCTTTGTCCTGAGTCATCTTGTTCACGTTGTAGGGATACTTCACTTTGTTGAGCAAGGCTATTATCTCCTCACTGGCAAAAGCCATTCCCAGACGTATGCCCGCACATCCCCATGCCTTGCTAAAAGTGTTAAGCACCAACATATTGGGAAACCTGTCTAATGATAACCGTAAAGGAGGCAGCGGAGAAAAGTCGCTGTACGCCTCGTCTATCACCACCACGCCGTCAAACTCCTCCAATATACGCAGCACGGCTTCGCGGTCCAGATCGTTGCCAGTAGGATTGTTGGGGGTACAGAGCCATATCAACTTGGTATAAGCGTTCACTGCATCCAGCACGTCCTGCGCGTCTATCCGGAAATGTTCGTCCAGCTTCACCTCGCGGTACTCCACATCGTTGATGTCGGCGCATACTTTGTACATTCCGTACGTGGGAGCTATGGCCACCACATTGTCCACACGTGGTTCGCAGAACACACGATACGCCAAGTCTATAGCCTCATCGCTGCCGTTGCCAAGGAATATCTGCGAAGGCCGCACTCTCTTTATCTGTGCCAACCTTTCCTTCACTGTCTTCTGTAGCGGATCGGGATAGCGGTTCCACGGCGTGTTGTACGGACTCTCGTTGGCATCGAGAAACACGCGCGCCTCCTTGCCCTTGAATTCATCTCTGGCACAACTGTACGGCTCCAAAGCCCAAATGTTAGGCCTTACCAGTTCCTGTAAAGATTTCATTCCTTC
This sequence comes from Bacteroidaceae bacterium, assembly GCA_963634425.1. Classification (GTDB taxonomy): domain Bacteria; phylum Bacteroidota; class Bacteroidia; order Bacteroidales; family Bacteroidaceae; genus Physcousia. The sequence continues at coordinate 8,792 of CAVHCL010000068.1, read as the reverse complement.
ATTTGCTTCATGCGAAGTTTGCCGCTTCGTCATTTATTTTTCTCTATCCTCCACACTCCGTCTTCTCAATGCCATGGCGTTGCGGTGAGCTTCCAGTCCCTCCGCCTCTGCCATTGTCTCCACAGCATATCCTATACTGTACAATCCTTTCTCGCTGATATGCTGGAAGGTAATCTTACGGATGTAACTGTCCATATTCACTCCACTGTAAGCCACGGCATATCCGTTGGTGGGCAGGGTGTGGTTGGTGCCGCTCGCATAGTCTCCAGCGCTCTCCGGCGTAAGGCTGCCCAAAAAGACGCTCCCTGCGTTCACCACTCTTTCCGCCAACTCCATGCAGTCCGACGTCTCTATTATCAGGTGTTCGGGCGCATAGGCGTTTGTCACGTCCATCATCTCGTCCCTGTCAGCCACCAGTATTATCTTGCTGTGCGAGAGAGCCTGTTCTGCTATCTCCTTACGTGGCAAAAGCTTCAGTTGCCTGTCTACCTCGGCTGACACCTGCTGTATCATGTTCTCAGAGGTAGTCACCATCACCACTTGGCTGTCCACACCGTGTTCGGCCTGGCTCAACAGGTCGGCGGCCACAAATGCGGCATTTGACGAATCGTCGGCAAGCACTTCCACTTCGCTTGGCCCGGCGGGCATATCTATAGCCACGCCGTGAAGGCTGACATACTGCTTGGCGCATGTCACAAACTGGTTGCCCGGTCCGAATATCTTGAACACCTTGGGTACGCTGTGCGTGCCGTAAGCCATGGCACCGATAGCCTGCACGCCGCCTATCTTGAATATCATGCTCACCCCGGCAGTACGCGCCGCCACCAGTATGGCGGGATGCACGCTGCCATCTTTGGCAGGAGGCGTGCAAAGCACTATCTCCTTACATCCGGCTATCTTGGCAGGAGTGGCAAGCATCAGCACAGTGCTGAACAGCGGAGCTGTGCCGCCAGGTATGTAGAGTCCCACCTTCTCTATGGGCACAGGCTTCTGCCAGCACTCCACGCCCTCAGTCACAGTCACTTTTATGCCTTCTGAAATCTGAGCCTTGTGAAACCTCTCTATATTACGGTGAGCCTGACGAATGGACTCTTTCAGCCCTTCGCTCACCATACGTTCCGCCTCGTCCATCTCTTCTTGTGTAACAGCAAGCGAGGCGAGTGACACATGGTCAAACCTCTCCTCGTAGTCCCTTACCGCTTCGTCGCCCCGTCTCTTCACGTCGTCCAGCACGGCTGAGACCGTAGCGCCAAGGTCGGCGGCATCCTTTATTGGACGTTTCAGCAGTCCGTCCCATTCCGTGCGCGGAGGATATCTGTATATGTTCATCGTGTTATGCGTGTCAATGTTTAAAGTATCATCTTCTCTATGGGTATCACCAGTATCCCCTGTGCGCCCAACGATTTCAATCGGCGTATTATCTGCCAAAATCTCTTCTCGTCTATCACAGTGTGCACACTGCTCCACCCCTCCGTGGCGAGCGGCATCACCGTGGGGCTCTTGGCGCCTGGCAGCACAGCCACCACCTCTGCCACCTTGTCGGTGGGCACGTTCATAAGCACATATTTCTTGTCCTCGGCGGCTTTTACAGCCTCTATGCGGAACAGTAGTTCTTCCAACACCTCACGTTTCTCCTCGCTGAGTTTGTTGTTGGCTATCAGCAGAGCCTCGCTCTCCATCACCACTTCCACCTCCGCGAGGTTGTTGCTCACCAAGGTGCTTCCGCTGCTCACTATGTCAAAGATGGCGTCGGACAGTCCTATGCCCGGGCTTATCTCCACAGACCCCGTGATGACGTGTATGTCCGACGTGATATGGTTATTTTGCAGGAAACGCCGCAGTATGCCTGGATACGATGTGGCTATCTTCTTTCCCTCAAACCATTTCAGTCCCGTATACTTCTCCGCCTTGGGGATGGCCAGTGAGAGACGGCAACGGCTGAAGCCCAATGGACGCACAATCTCCGCGTCTTCCATACGCTCCTCATATTCGTTACGGCCCACTATACCAAGGTCTGCCACCCCGGTAGCCACACTTTGCGGAATATCGTCATCCCTGAGGTAAAGCACCTCCAAAGGAAAGTTGGTGCTCTGCACAAGCAGTGTGCGCTTGCTGCCTGACACCTTTATGCCTGCCTCCGCCAAAAGATTCATAGTATCTTCAAAGAGACGGCCTTTCGACTGCACTGCTATTCTCAACATAATCTTTCTCGTTCGTCTTGTAACATTCTGCAAAGTTACGGAATTTATTTGGAATAACCGGTAAAGGAGGTTGAAATAAGTCCCAAGCGGAGCACCTTACCTTGTCTCTGTTGTGGTGTCGGACACCCATTCCGAAGCACTTTTCACCTTCGAGCGGAACACATCGTCTTTGACGCTGTGCTTCGAGGGGGAAGGCTGCACGCTGCCGCCGTACGGACGGGCATGACTGCGGTAGCTCTGCCACCGTTCCTCTATCTGACGCACGTACGACGAAGTCTCGCCGCCTCTCATGTAACCGTTGCTCACCACAGGATCTCTGTAATAATGCGGTTCTGACAACCCCTTCACGTACGGTTCTACCCTCTCCCAGCATTGCTCGTCCGCCCCGTATTTGCGTGCCAAAGCCATGGCGTCGCGTATGTGAAAGATGCCCCCGTTGTAAGCGGCAAGCGTGAAGAGTATCCGCTGCCTGGCGTTTCTTATGTCCGAAAATGACTCCTGCAACTCTTTGAGATAGGAACAGGCCGCTGAGATGTTGGTTTCGGCATCCCAAACATCGTCGGCTCGCAGTCCGAGGTGCTCGGCTGTGGACGGCATTATCTGCATCAAGCCCCTTGCGCCTGCCCAAGAATGCGCCCGAGGGTCGAAACACGACTCTTGATAACACTGTGCGGCCAACAGGCGCCAGTCCCATCTCATCACGGACGAATACCGGCGGAAGAGGTGGTCGTACTGCGAGATGATTCCATGTTTGTGGTCTTTCATCACCGGCCGGGCTTTCCTCTTCACCGTATTACGACTGCCACGGTCCATAGCCGCGCGTATGCTGTCTGTATGCGAGGGCTTCCACCACCGTTCCAATGCTTGGCTCAGGAGAGGCGCGTCTTTTCTTACCGCCCACACAGGGGTCTCCAGAAGCACTATGTCTATCTCCCCCTTATCCAACTTGTCCATCAGCGACGCAGTGTCGGCGGAGACTTCCACTCTAAGCCTCACCCCCAACTCTCTGGCAAATCCAAGTGCTGTCTCGTACTGCAGGCCTGTGTACCTGCCGTGATATTCGTAATACGTATCCTCTCCATACAATGTTCCAGCCACCACCACACCGGACTCCAGCATCTGCGGCAAGTCTGTCTTCTCTGGTGTGTCCGTGTCTACGCCCTCGCACACAAACACAGGTGCGGAAGCCGTCTTTTCCGTCTCACCGGCGCATGCGGACAACAGCACTAAGGTCAATGCCACCATGTATGCCGGCAAAGGCCTCATGACGACAACAAACCGTATATTATGCAAGAGCGAAGCTTCACACATGCGATGCCTATCTACTTTTCCACACAAAGTTAGTGCTTTTCATCCGTTCCGCACACGTTCGGTAAAAAAACTGCTGCCGAAACCGCCCAAATGATATAAAAGTATCATAAAAGAGGCGTATTGTGCTTGATTTATATCAATAAAACATCGTTTTTATCATTTTTCCCGCCCAAAGGCTTTTTCATATTTCAGAAATCGGCGTACCTTTGCACCAGAAAAAGGAAATAGTGTTGTTAGTTTTAGTTTAAGGTTAAAGAAAGTTTTTAGGTTAGTTAATTAGTTTAAGGTAAAGAGATTGTTTTTCAATCGAGGACGTTGGTCTACCGCGAGGTAGGCCTTTGTTTTTTAAGCCTTTACAATCTACCTACAGAAGCGGCATTTTTTTGCGGCAAAGTCATTTCTATGTCGCAAATAGCCTAAAATTCCCACTGGTAGTCAGATATAATTTCGTACCTTTGTGCAGACTTTTTACAAACGAACAAGCTATGCACACAAAGGAAGAGAAGCTGGCGGCTTTTGCCAGACTGTTGGATGTGATGGACGAACTGAGAGAGAAGTGTCCGTGGGACAGGAAACAGACGTACGAGAGTCTGCGCCCCAACACTGTGGAGGAGACGTTTGAACTGTGCGATGCCCTGTTGAGGCACGACACGAGGAACATCTGCAAGGAACTTGGCGACGTGCTGTTGCACGTGGTGTTCTATGCCAAGATAGGAAGCGAGACCGGCGACTTTGACATTGCCGATGTCTGCGACAAACTCTGCGACAAGCTGATATTCCGCCACCCTCACGTATATGGCGAGACTGTGGCAGAGAGCGCAGGCGCGGTGGCGGAGAATTGGGAGAAGATAAAACAGAAGGAAAAGGACGGCAACAAGACTGTGCTGAGCGGTGTGCCGTCTTCTTTGCCATCGCTCATAAAGGCGTACCGCATACAGGACAAGGCACGCAATGTTGGTTTTGACTGGGACAAGAAGGAAGACGTGTGGAATAAGGTAAGGGAGGAACTCGCCGAGCTGGAGGAGGAACTGTCGCAGGACGACAACAACGAAAAACAGACCGATGAGCTTGGCGACTTTATGTTCAGCGTCATCAATGCGGCGCGTCTCTATCACCTCAATCCCGACAACGCCTTGGAAAGCACCAACCAGAAGTTCATACGCCGTTTCAACTATGTGGAGCAAAAGTCCAAAGAAGCCGGAATGCAGATACAGGACATGACGCTGGCAGAGATGGACAGACTGTGGAACGAAGCGAAGGCGCAGGGACTGTAACCCCGCGCCTTCGCTTGCTTGATGGCGTAGATGGCGTAAGTGCCGTCATTTCTTTTTGTGGTGCATACGGTCAAGCATCTGACGGTGAAACCTGTCTTCAGCCTGCATTGCCTTGAAAACTTTGCGTGCTGGCACTGCCTTGCAAAGTTTCTTGTAGTATGTTTCCTCCAGCTGCGCTTTCTGCTTGTTGAGTTTCGTTATGTCCATTATTGCGTTGGCACACTCTTCGTTAGAGGCTTTGCGCGAAAGTTCTTTCTTTATTTCGAACACTTTGTTCTGTAGCCGTCGTTGCTTGTCTTTCATCTCATGGTAGATGGAATAGTAGGTCTTTGCTTCGGACTTGGTGAAGCCCGCCTCGTCTGTGATAAACAATTCCAGTCTCGCTTCAAAGTCCTTCGGACTGAAACGTTTTCCATCTCTCGGCTGCGCCATACAGCAAACCGCAGAGAATATGTAAAGTATGACGATGAATGGTGCTTTCCTCATTGTTGTTCTGCCTCCGTCAGATATGTGGCTATTTCGTTGTTGTCTATCATGAAGTAATCGAGAGCGTCTTCCACAAACTGCTTGTCGGAGAATGACAGTTCCGTCTCCGCATCTCTGTAGTGCATAAACATCAGCCCTGATGCGGCTACGCATCCTGTAAGTATGGCCGCCGCTGCCCAACGCCATTTCATGTGTGCGGTATCCTTGTGCGGTATCCTTGCCATGACGCGTTGCGGCAGTGTGTCGAAGTAATGCTCTGGCGTGCGGAAATGGTTGTCTCTTCCGTATCTGTCCGTCAATACCTTCTCTTCTTCTGTCATAGTCTGCATACCTTTTTAATGATTTGATGTGTGTGGGAGACAAAGGTTTAATCGTGGTTGTCGAAAAAACTTGTGATTTTCTTCACAGCTATGTGGTACGATGCCTTCAATGCCCCCACGCTGCTGCCGAGTATGTCGCTCATCTCCTCGTATTTCATCTCCTGGAAGTATTTCATGTTGAAGACCATCCTCTGTTTCTCCGGCAATTGAGCCACGGCCTGTTGCAGCTGAACCTGTGTTTCGTCTCCGTCGAAATAGGCATCGCTTGCCAAAGTGTCGGCCACGCTGATGTCTGCATTTCCCGATCTTTTTTTCTTCTTTTCCAGAAATGTTAGTGTCTCGTTGGCGGCTATGCGGTATAGCCACGTGCTTATCTTACATTCCCCGCGGAAACTGTCTATGCCTGTCCAAGCTTTGACAAAAGTGTTCTGCAAGATGTCATCGGCATCGTCGTGCAGGAGCACCATACGGCGAATCTGCCAGTATATGGGTTCTTGGTATTGTCTGACAAGTGATGTGAACGCACTCTCGCGTGTCGACTCGTGACGCAGCTGTGAAATAAGGAGTCTCTCATCCATCACGCAAGGTGGCGGTTACTTGATGGAAATCTTGCGCACTACCTTGTCAATCTTCAGCAGATAACAGCCTTTGGGCAAGTTGAGGCTGAAAGTCTTGTCGTCACTGTCTATGCGTACTGTGGCCACCTTGACTCCAGTGATGTTGAATATCTCCAATGTCTCTCCGTTGGCTCCCGACACACGCACACTACTGCCGCTGGCGGTAATGGATATGCCCGACAGACCAACTTCCACACCCTCCGCTTCTGTCTGTGCGTATACAGCGGCTGGGGCTGAAGCCAACATTAAGGACATTAATATAATCAGATATTTCTTCATCTTTTCAGCATTTCCTAACGCAAAGATAGCTTATTTATTTTATAACGGCAAAATTTTTTGTGTTAATAAATGAAATTTCACCTATAATTTTATGCGCAGACCTTCTTTTGCCAGTAAAGTCTGTGGAAAAACGGTTTTTGCCGCATCCAAAAGAGCCTCTTCGTTGTTTATGGATGCGCTGAAGTGTCCTACGCACAGCTTGCCTACTTTGGCATCCTTGGCCAACATGGCAGCCTGCGACGCAGTGGAGTGGAAATATTTCTCTGCTTGTAAAAGTTTGTCGTCGGGATATGTGGCCTCGTGGTATAGGAGGTTTACGCCTTGCAGCAACGGTGCCAACGACGGCACATAGGCGGTGTCCGAACAGTATGCGTAACTTCTGGTCTTGTCCGCCGGGGTTGTCAGTCTCTCGTGCGGAATGACATCGCCGTCTTCCGTTGTCCACGACGCACCGGCCTTTATGTTGTTGACTTGGCTGTAAGGGATGGCGTAGGCATCCATCATATCTCTGCGGATATGCGGAAGTCCGGGCTTTTCGCGGAAGAGAAAACCGCTGCAAGGAAGTCTGTGTTTCAGAGGTATGCTCCATACGGTCACGCTGCGGTCTTCATATATTATATGGTGCGCGCGCGTGTCAATGGGGTGGAACTCCACTTTGTATGTGATGTCGCTGCAATAATGTGAGAGCGTGAAGTCCACGAGATCCGCCGTCTGTTGTGGTGCGTGTATGTGCAGTGCGGCAGTGCGGCCAAGCATCGACATGGTGCTGATGAGTCCGGGGAGCCCAAACACGTGGTCGCCGTGGTTGTGGCTGATGAACACGTGTCCAATACGCATCATGGCAAGGTGCATGTGCTGCATCTGTTTCTGCGCCCCTTCCCCACAGTCTATAAGGAAATATTTGTTGCGCACGTTCACCACTTGTGCCGATGGGATGTGCCGTATGGAAGGTTTGGCGGAACCGCAACCTAATATGTACACTTCAAAATGTTCCATTTGTCTTTGACGTTGTCTTGCCGTTGTCTTGCGGAAGTGGCTGACCATTTCCCTGCGGTCTGTCTTCACTGTGCCGTGACTGCCGCTGTTACAGACAGGAGGGGCAGTGTGTCTGTCCACTGCCCCTCCCGCATATTAAAAACAGCATCCGCTGAGTATCTCCCTCTTTGGAGATTGTCACTCTCCGGAGTGCATCTTAGCTTTCAGAGCTGCCAGTGCATCAAGGTCGCCGAGTGTAGTGCTGGCAGCCTGGTTCTGTATAGCGTGCGTTTCCTCCTTGTGTGCACCCTGACGCTTCTGTGCGTTCTTCTTGGCCTCGCGGGCTTCGGCACGCTGGGCATCTTCGAAGATACGGCTGTGGGAGAGGATGATGCGCTTGCTGTCCTTGTTGAACTCAATAACCTTAAACTGGAGCTTCTCACCTTGCTTGGCCTGGCTGCCGTCTTCCTTGACGAGGTGCTTGGGTGTGGCAAATCCCTCTACGCCGTATTCCAACTGGATAACGGCACCCTTGTCGAGCATCTCCACGATAGTACCCTCGTGGACGCTGTCCTGGGTGAAGATGGTCTCGAACACGTCCCAAGGATTTTCCTCCAACTGCTTGTGGCCGAGGGAGAGACGGCGGTTGCCCTTGTCTATCTCCAATACCACTACCTCTATCTCAGCTCCAATCTGGGTGAATTCGCTGGGGTGCTTGATTTTCTTTGTCCAACTGAGGTCGCTGATGTGGATAAGTCCGTCCACGCCTTCCTCTATCTCAACGAACACGCCAAAGTTGGTGAAGTTGCGTACCTTTGCAGTGTGCTTGCTGCCTACAGGGTACTTCACCTCTATGTTTTCCCATGGGTCGTCCTTAAGCTGCTTGATGCCGAGGGACATCTTGCGCTCGTCACGGTCAAGGGTCAGGATTACGGCCTCCACCTCGTCGCCTACCTTCATGAAGTCCTGAGCACTACGCAGATGCTGACTCCAGCTCATTTCGCTTACGTGGATAAGTCCTTCAACACCTGGAGCTATCTCTATGAAAGCTCCGTAGTCTGCCATGACCACAACCTTACCCTTTACATGGTCACCTACTTTGAGGTCGGGGCTCAGAGACTCCCATGGATGAGGAGTGAGCTGCTTGAGACCAAGGGCGATACGCTTCTTCTCGTTGTCAAAGTCGAGTATGACGACATTGATCTTTTGGTCGAGCTGCACCACTTCCTTGGGGTCGTTGACGCGTCCCCAAGAGAGGTCTGTGATGTGGACGAGTCCGTCTACGCCGCCAAGGTCAACGAACACACCATAGGAGGTGATGTTCTTGAC
>CAVHCL010000067.1:15902-20052 GCA_963634425.1 Bacteroidaceae bacterium | reverse complement strand
CATTAAAGTGGTAAAAGTACTGATATACAGATAAACACTCAGACCATATATATAAGTAATAAATGAATATACAATAAAAATAAGAAAACTCCATCAGATATAAATCTTGTTGTTTATACAAATATATGATGTGTTATAAATGTAAGAAACACAACGAGTTGTATTGTAAGTTGTGCGGAGTTTGTGAACACTTGGTGAGGTGTAGGAGTAACATTTTGTGCGGAGTTTGTGAACATTTGGTGATAACATCTGGAACATTGGTGCGAAGATTGGGGACATTTTACCTGTAGATGCTTCCGTAAATCATTGGATGACGTATCTGGTGCGGAGTTTGTGAACACTTGGCGGTTTTTCTTGGGCTCGTATTTATAATGTTCGTGCGCACACATATATAATAAGGTGCGAATGAGTGGAACATTCACACGCCTTTAATTCATAGTCGTCAACAGGGTATTATAGTTATTGTTGTACAATCATAGATGCTGTGGTTGTATAACCAGACTTTTTACAAACAAGGTCAGCATATCAAATGTGACAGCCTAATATAAATGAAAGGCAGACGTTGTACTGTATTGAAAATACTGTACAACTGAAATAGAAAGCGCAAGGCAAGAAGAAAAAGTAAAGAAAATTAAGGTGTGGACATACAGATAAAAGTCGTAGAAACGACAGGAACAACAAGGTGAGAATATAAAGGAACAAGAAAACGCGAAAGTTTGGAACATTTTTGTTGAAAACATTTGGAAGTTACGATGAAATGGCATAAATTTGCGGTGTAACCAGTCATTTATACGGAAATGGTGAAGAAAAAAAGTCCGTCTATCATTAGTAAAACTAATGAGTTGGTGCAGTACCTTTCACAAGGCACGGATCTTGATTTTATAATGAACCCCATCAGTTACACACAAATTAGGGGAAACTTCTCTTTGGTGCAGACGAACCTCATGATAGCCATCATCGCGCAGTTGCAGGACAGGATAAAGGAACTGTTGAGCACAGGCAGCCAAACCATGTTGTTCAAGCCCGAAGATTTGAGCGGCAACCTTCTCAATTTTGAAATCCCCCTCAAGGAGCTCGGCATCAGTCCCAAGAAGTACGGCGAACTGGAGGCGGCCTGTGAGGCGTTGATGCACGTGGACATGTCTTACAAGAGATACGACGAGGAGGACGGGGTAGACTACTATGTGATGCAGAACATTTTCCACAAGATAGAGTTTCCCACGGCAGAGGTAAACGCCGAGGGCGAGAAGATAGCCTACAAGAGCGGAGCGAGGAGAAAAGGTTTCATAAAGATACAGATGGTGGACGAGAGTGCGAGGGAGATACTCAACCTGCGCAAGGGTTACACCAGACATCTTAGGAATATAGCGTCCATGTGCCGTAGTCCGCGCACCCCGCGTATGTACATTTATCTCAGCGCATGGCGCAAGATAGGCAGTTGCTCGGTAAACTACATAGACCTCAAGGAATTTCTCGGAGTGCTCAAATTCAGCAGAGATCGGAAGAGGGTTGTGGAGAACAAGTATCTCAAGTTTGGCGCCTTTCACCGGGATGTGCTTGACCCCGTCCAGCGTGAGATGAAGAAACTTTCCGACGAGGGCAAGGTGGAGTTTTGTTTCGAGTATGAGCCAGTCTATCCGCGCGGCGTTACAAGAGGGGACCCTGACAGCGTGAGGTTTCATATCGTGGAGGGAAGTATGGGCAGGGCACAGCGGCACGAGAACTTCCGTGGACGGCTGCACTCTGTACTCATCACCAAGTACGGACTTCAGCCCACCGAATGGGCAAGGCTCGAGGGACTCGTGCACGACGGCATAGACATGACCGACCAGATAAAGCGTCTGGAGAAACTGATAGAAGAAAAACAACCCGACAATGTACATGCGTACGTCACCGAGGTTCTCTACAAATGGTTGTTGTCTCAGCAGCGACCACGGTCGCAGGAGTTCCAGTTTGACACGGCGGAAGAGATACACGATGAAGTGCAGGAGCGTCCGTTTGTGCAACCGGTCTATCAGGAGAAATGGCGTTGGTGGATGGAACGTTCAAGGGAACGTCTCGGCGACGACTTCTACAATACGTACATGACTTGCTGCGACCTCTGGGCAGTCCGCAATAAGAAAGTGCTTGTATGCGTGCCCAACGACTTTGTCCGTGAACAATGGGAGAGTCGTATAGGCGAAATCTCCAGCTACTTCTTCACAGCCTTTGGTAGCGACAGGACATTGGTGTACTATAAGGAGTAATTTTAGCCATCGTCAGGTAGTAGTCCCACATTAAACTGCTATTTTCATTAAGGTGTTAAGGTTTTTGTAGGCATGCTTGCCGAGGTTCGCCACTGAGCGAAAATCCACGGAGTCGGGAGGAAAAAAGACTCTTTGGAAGTCTCTTGGCGGAGACTTTAAAATTAAGAATCTCAAACAGGATAGCCTACTGACGATGGGCTCTTTTCGCTCAGAACTGTTCCAGATATGCTATTCTGTCTTCTATCTTTGGATGGGTGGAGAAGAGGTTGGCAAGGCTGTTGTGTTTGCCTTTGAGGGGTTGGCAGATGAAAAGTTGAGCCACAGACTCGTCTGCCAGTTTGCTGAAAGCGGGGCGGCCGCTTATCTTGCGTAGGGCAGAGGCTAGGGCTAAAGGATTGCCGCACAGTTCCGCTCCGCCTGCGTCGGCCATGAACTCACGCTTGCGGCTGATGGCAAGACGGGTGAGGAGGGCGAAGAGGTAGGCCAGAGATGAGAGCAGGAACAAGATGAGCAGCATGGCCATGTAAGCACCGTTGCTGTTTTCCTTTGAACCTTTGGAAGTGACACGATGCCAGTTCTGTACATAGAGCAACTCGCGGGATGCGTACATGATGAAACTGATGAAGCCCACGAACACTATGCTCACTATGAGCAGGCGTGTGTCGCGGTTGCGTATGTGTGTCAGCTCGTGTCCCACCACTCCTGCCAGTTCTTCGTCGTCCAAGGTGTCTATGATACCTTTCGTGAGTGTCACGGTGTACGTGCTGTCGTTGATTCCGGAAGCGTATGCGTTCAGTTCCGGAGCATCCACGATGTTCACCTTGGGCATGTTCATGCCGCACGCCATGGTGAGGTTCTCCACTATGTTGTACACACGTGGGTTGTCCTTCCTCTGTAGCGGTCTTGCCCCTGTGGCTCTGCGTATGATGTACGTGTTGGCGAAATAGGCTATGACGAACCACAGCCCTACGAACAAGATGGCGTAGGGCATCATCTCCAAAGACATATAGTTTACAGTCTCCCAAAATCCGTAGCTTTCGCTCCCAATGGTGAGGTATGCAAAGGCACAGACGCATCCATAGAGCAGAGCGAAGATGATGAGAGGGTAGGAGAGGAGAAGCAACAGGCTCTTTGTGTTGTTGCGAACCTGTTGCTGGTGTATGCCTACATATTTCATGCGCTTGTACGTACGGGGGATGATGTGTGTGGGAAGGTCAGAACTTTATTTCCGGAGCTTTGTCGTATTGTGTGCGTTCTGTGGCAGGAACCTCGAACATAGGCTCTTTGTGGAAACCGAACATACCAGCCAGCAGAACGGCAGGGAACGACTGCACTGAAGTGTTGAGCTCGCGTGTGGTGCTGTTGAAGTAGCGGCGCGACGCTGCCAGTTTGTTCTCCACGTCAGAGATTTCGCCTTGCAGCTGCAGGAAGTTCTGGTTCGCCTTCAGATCGGGATAAGCTTCCACACTCACCCTCAGTCCCGACAGAGCTGCGGACAAGGCGTTTTCCGCCTCTATCTTGTCGTTGATGGAAGTGGCGTTCATGGCGGCTGTACGTGCGGCTGTCACTCTTTCCAACAGCCCCTTCTCATGCTCGGCGTACCCCTTTACCACAGACACCAGTTGCGGAATCAAATCGTGGCGTTGTTTCAGTTGCACGTCAATGTTGGCGAAAGCGTTCTCGCGGTTGTTGCGGAGCGACACCAGGTTGTTGTAGATGGAAACGACCCATATTACTATTATGGTCAGCACCACCAAAATGATAATACCGATAGTACTCATAATGTGTGAATTTTAGAAAAATTGATAACCGGGACAAAGATAGCCATAAAAAGCTTGTAAGAAGCCAATATGTGAGACTATTTATCATAAATTTCAAAAAAAGCATACTGTTAACAATATTTC
>CAVHCL010000067.1:0-15892 GCA_963634425.1 Bacteroidaceae bacterium | reverse complement strand
AGTCGCGACAGCGCATCACTTGACAAATATTTACAGGAGATAGGCCGTGAAGGCTTGCTCACTGTAGAGGAGGAGGTGGAGATGTCGCAACGCATCCGCAAGGGCGACCGCCGTGCCTTGGACAAGTTGGTTAGGGCCAACCTCCGTTTTGTGGTCAGCGTGGCAAAGCAGTATCAGAATCAGGGACTGTCTCTGCCCGACCTCATCAACGAGGGCAACGTTGGTCTTATCAAGGCAGCCGAGAAGTTCGACGAGACGCGTGGGTTCAAGTTTATATCTTATGCCGTTTGGTGGATACGCCAGACCATCCTCCAAGCGTTGGCAGAGCAGAGCCGTATCGTGCGTCTTCCCCTCAACCAGGTGAGTGCCGTCAACAAGATTTCCAAGGCCATGACCAAGTTTGAGCAGGAGAACGAGCGCAAGCCCAGTGCCGACGAGCTGTCCGAACTTGTGGGCGAGATGCCCGAGAAGATAACCGACTCCCTTCGTGCCAGCGGCCGTCATGTCAGCGTTGATGCCCCTTTTGTGGAGGGAGAGGAGAATAGCCTTTTGGACGTGATGGTGAACAACGACTCTCCCATGGCGGACAAGACGCTGGTCAATGAGAGTCTTTCCACGGAGATTTCGCGTGCCTTGAGTATGCTCAACGAGCGTGAGAAAGACATCGTGGAGATGAGCTTCGGCATCAACCACCAAGAGATGACGTTGGAGGAGATAGGGGAGAGGTTCGGGCTCACCCGCGAGAGGGTGCGCCAGATACGCGAGAAGGCCATACGCAAGTTGCGTGTGGGTTGCCGCAACAGTCTGCTCCGCTCTTATCTGGGACAGTAGCTGGAGGTAGCCGGGACGGCAAAAAAGTAAAAAATAGGTGTCGGGCATGACAGGTTTTCAACTTGTCGTGCCCGACATCGTTTTTTGGGGTGCAAAAAAGTATCTTAGGATACTTGGTCAAGTATCCTAAGATACTTTGGAAAGTAACCTAAGTGTCGTCTTTTTTTGCCATTGTTTCCGAAAAAAGACGCAAATCAAAGACACGGCAAACGGAAAAATTGTATCTTTGCGTCAAGCAAACCAAAATCCACGCAAAAAACGATGCCAAAATCAAGGTTGGGGAACGTGTTTTCCTTATATAAATCATTCAAGTCATTCATGCGTGTCGTGTTGTCCGTGTGCCTCTTCACGGCAGGGTGGCAATGCGCCCAAGCTTTCGACGGCAGCGTAGACCACCTGTTGGAGGGAGGGCTTCTCTGTTCGAGGAACGCCTCTTCCGCCCCCAAGGCTTTTGATGGCGACGCTTCCACATATTTCGATGCGGGCTTGTCCGATATGCAGTACGTGGGGCTCGACCTTGGCACCCCTCATGTCGTGACACGCATCACTTTCGCGCCTGCGTCCACGTCCACGGGGGCAGACCGTATGTTGCTCTCTCTGTTTGAGGGTGCCAACGAGCCGGACTTCATGGATGCCGTTCCGCTCTACCTTATCTCCTCCACTCCTGCCGAGGGCGGGGAGACCTCGGTGGACATAAACGTCAGCCGCGGTTTCCGCTATGTGCGTTATGTGGGAGGAGCCGGTTCCTATTGTCAAGTGGCAGAACTGAAGTTCTACGGACACGAAGGGGTGGGCGACGACTCCAGGTTCTACCAGATAACCAATATCCCCACCATGAGTATACACGTGTCGAACAATGCCGTTCCCGTCAATAGGGGAGAGGACTTCGAGTCGCGCTCCACGCTTATATACGACGGCGGCACCCTCGTACAGGAATATCCTGTGCTCGTGAGGGTGAGGGGCAATTTCTCCGCCACGCCGGATAACAAGCCCTACAGGGTGAAGTTCAACGACGGCAAGAGTCACCGCATGATGAAGGGATCCTCCGTGAACGAGTCCACCGTTAAGGCGAAGAAATGGGTGCTGCTCAACAGTTGGCGCGACAAGACCCTTATGCGCAACCCTGTGGCTTGGGAGATGTCAAAGCTGGTGGGGCCTAAGTTCACCCCGTGGTGTCAGCCGGTGGACCTTATCCTCAACGGAGACTACCGCGGCACTTACATCCTGGCAGACCACATTTCTGTGCACGAAGGGCGTATAGACATCACCGAGATGGACGAGGACGATGTGGAGGGAGAGGCTCTGACCGGCGGCTATTTTGTGGAGGTGGACAACAATGCCACGCGCGAACCTTATTATTTCTATTCCAATCACGGCAACCCCATCAGCGTGCACGACCCCGACGACGATGTGATGCAGCCGCAGCAGTTCCAGTATATCAAGGATACTTTCAACGCTATGGAGGATGTGGTCTTCGGCGACAGTTATACAGACCCGGACAAGGGTTATGCTTCCGTGCTCGACGTGGAGTCGTTCTTGAAGTATTTCCTCATCAGCGAGTTCGACGGCAACACGGACATGCTTTGCCAGGTCTTCATGTACAAGGAGCGCGGCGACGCCCATTTCTACACAGGCCCCGTCTGGGACCACGAGCTTGCCCTTGACGATGATGCCACCGTCTACCCTGGCAACAACAGGGCGGACTGGACTTATACCGTCCGCCAGACCGGCAAGTGGGGCGATGTGGTGACACGCATACTCTCCGACCCGGCGGCAATGCAGCGGTTGCAGGATATGTGGGCCGCACTTCGGGACGACTCGCTCTTCACCAAGGAGAATGTGACAGCCAAGGTGGACTCCCTGAGGAGGGACATGCGTCAGTCTGCCAATCTCAACTTCATCCGTTGGCCGTACCTCAACCAGTATATCAGCCTTACCCCGGCAGTCCGTGGCAGTTGGGAGGCGGAGGTTGACGTGGTGCGCAACTACGTGAAGAACCGTGTCGCATGGATGGATCGCAAACTGCATTACAACTCGCTTGAAGAGGAGGACGGGGTCTACAGCATACACACGCCCCGGGATCTCTGCACCTTTGCCCGCATGGTGTCTTCTGGCAACACCAAGGCAAATGCCGTGCTTGCCGCAGACATCGACATGAAGGATTTCTCCGACAGGTTTGTGCCTATAGGTTCTGCCAGCAAGCCGTACTCCGGCACATTCGACGGTGGCGGACACGTCATCAGCAACCTGCGGGTGAAGGGTGCTGACTGTGTGGGACTCTTCGGGGTGCTCGGTATGGGTGCCGACATCAAGGGCGTGAACATAGACGGCACCTGCGAGTTCAGTGGCGACAACTACGTGGCTGCGCTGGCAGGTTACGTGCGCAACGGTTCTGTCAGCATCAGCGAGTGCGCCACAGCCGCAAAGGTCACAGCCACAGGTTCCAACGCAGCCGGCTTGGTAGGCATAAGCAGGTTGGTGGCGAAGCTGTCCATCGCACGTTGCTGCAACATGGGCAATATCTCAGCCTCTGCCGGAGCGGCTTCTTTGGTGGCTTCTTCCCTTGGGCAGGTTGCCGTGGCTCATTCGTTCAACACAGGACAGGTGGAAGGGGGAGCCGAGGACGATGTGTTTGCTTCCTCCTCAATGCAGGTCACCCTCACCAACTGCTACGACATACTCCCCTCGCAGGCCTGCCGTGTGACGGAGGCCCAGGTGTCGTCGGGCGAGCTTTGCTTTGTGCTCAACGGTAACGACACGGACGATTACTGGAGGCAGAACCTCGACAACGGGAAGACACCGGATGCCTGCCCTGTGCTTTGTGCAGACAATGGGGTGGTGTACCGCACGCCCGACGGCTATTCCAATTTCATGCACATGCCAGGCTCGTACCGTTATTACAAGCTTCTCATCACCGCCATTGGCAGAGGAAGCACGGTGCAGTTCTCCGAGTTCGACCTGTTGGACGAGTCCAAGTCGGAAATTGCAGGCATGAAGGTCTATGCGGGTACGGAGAGTAACATAAGCAAAGAGAGCTGGCCCAATGTGGCGGACAACAAGACGAACACCAAATACTGCTCCGGAGGTTTCGGCGGCAACACATACTTCTTGTTCGATGCCATGAGGAAAGTCTCCCTCACCGGCTACCGCTTCTATACCGCCAACGACACACAGACGTATCCCGAACGCAGCCCTAAGGGATGGCAACTTTACGGAAGCGACACATATACCTCCGACGCGGAAGACAAGTGCTGGGAACTGATAGACACCCATACCGACGACAACACGATTGAAGCTGCCAATTACTCTCCTTACGACTTCCTTTTGGAGAACACCTCCGGAGGTGTGGTGGAAAGCATCGCGCTTAGTGCCGCAGCAGAAGACCTGGAGCCGGGAGACTCGCTTGTCGTAACTGCCACCATATTGCCGCGTTCCCTGATGTCCGCAGGTCTTCTGTGGAAGTCCACCGCTCCTTTAGTGGCTTCTGTGACACAGGACGGCATGGTCAAGGCTGTGGCTCCGGGCGAAACGGACATAGTGGTGACAGCTCCGCACTACGGCAGCGCCAGTGCCACATTCCGCCTCACGGTGAACAAGCCGTCCTATACCCTCGGCGATGTCAACGGCGACGGACGCATAGACGCAGTGGACTTGGTGGCAATGTTCAACATCATTATGGGCAACGCCGGGTCGTCCCATATTCTCAAGGCGGCAGACATGAACCGCGACGGAGTGGTGAACCTCTCTGATGCGGCAATACTTATTTCACAGATACTTAGCGGAGACTGACATTATGAGAGACCGTTTCCATTTGTTAATAAGTGTTAATGAGCATTAAGAAAATAGCTCAAATTGTATAATTATGTCATGGTTTTTATAATTTTGCAATGTCCAGAGTGAAAATAAGGCATAAAAGTATCTGTTACAGAGTTGTTGCAGACTTGTTACAAAGAGAGGGATGATGTGAAAATCATATCCAGTTAGGTTGGGAATATATGCATATAATAACAAGCAAATTAACTATAATTATTAACTAAACAAAAAACTGACATGAAGAGATTTACTCTTTCTCACAAGGTGTGGTCGTTCGTCGCTTCAGCCGCGATGCTTCTCTCCGCACAGGGTGCAGCAGCGCAGTACGTCAACCTTACTGCGTTGTCCGGTACAGGAGGTACCGGTAACGAGGGTTACCCCAAACTGGTGGACAAGGAGATCCCGTCCAAGATGGGACACTCTTTTGACCCTGCCAACCCGGATAGGGCAGATGCCTACATTATCCTCAAGGCCGAGACACCGGTAGTTCCGAAAAACTATTTTCTTAACACAGGTAACGACACAGGCAGTAATCCGGGCCGTAACTGGAAAACATGGACTATCTACGCCGCCAACTTCGAAGATGACAGCTTAGCTACGGTAGATGCCGAATGGACAGTGGTGGACAGACGTGTGGCAGAACCTCTGCCCGCAAAGAACAACGCTTACGCGGACTTCCAGTTCAACAAAGCGGACGGCACTACGGCTTACACGTATTTTTACATCAGAATAGACGAGTCTGTACAAGGCACCGACATCTGGTTGCAGATGTCGGAGTTCGGGCTTTGCACGTCCAAAGAATTCATAGAGTCTTTGGAGAACCACACAAAGGACAACGAACTGCTTCAGTATAGACTAGTGGAAGGCACACGTAACGACGGTGGCGGAGAGAGCGTGACAAAGCTCTTCGACAACGACTACAGCACCAAGTGGGGCAACGGCATCAGCGACAAGCCTTATTTCATCGTCAAGACTTCGCGTCCGATAGCTCCCACTTTCTACAAGCTCGTTACTGGTATCGATAATGCCACATGGACTCACCGCAACTGGAAGACGTGGACCGTCTACGCCATTGCGGATCCTGAAACCGGAGACCCTGGCAGGGACGATGCAGGATGGGTAGCCATAGACGTGAAGAAAAACGTCTCGGAGAGCGTGCTTCCAGACATCAACTGCTATGACGTGTACTTCGACCTCTCCGAGGGCGACACCACCAAATACAGTTACTTCAAGGTGGAGATTTCCGAAACGCAGGGCAACAGTTATATGCAGATGTCTGAGTTCGCTTTGGGCGACGAAGCCAACAAACAGTGTTTTGTGGACACCATGGTGAATAAGTTGAGCAGTTCTGTCGACTTGACAGTCATGTGCAGCAAGGACGTTCTGGACAAGGTCAGCGAGGTTCTGAAAGTTGTCGCTGCTGCAGGCACACCAGCCGAAATGAACCAGGCAAGGTCGGACTTCAACACAACAAAGCAGTTGTATTCCGAGAGCAAGTCTGCGTACGACAGCTGGCTCATAGCTGTCACTAACGCACAGAATTCGGTGGACGGCGAAATCCTGAACGCGGAGGCTGTGGAGTATCTCAATAAATACCTCTCAGATGAAATCATTGCGCCAGACGACAACAGCCCTTACGGGAACTACGGTTACATAAAGGCATACCTCTTGCCGTCTACAGCACAAATCAAGGCGGAGGCGAACCGTATAACGGCATACGTGGCAAAGAACTTGCTGTCGCAGCCAGACCCTATCTACGTTGGGTATACGGCTCTTAGCGGTAGCGGAGCTCCGGATGACAAGCAGTCAGAGAGCCACGAATCTCTCATTGACGGCGACAAGACCGGCACAAAGTGGTGCTCCGGTTCCGAAAGAAAACCGTGGTGGTTAGTCTTCAAGTCTTCAGACCCCATCAGACCTTCTTACTATGGACTTGTCACCGGTAGCGACACCAAGTCAAATCCGAGCCGCAACTGGAAGACATGGGAAGTGTATGCCGCAAACTTTGAAAGCGACGAGGCTGCCACCAGAGACGCCGAAGGCTGGGTATTGCTCGACAAGAGAGAGAATGTGGGCACCGAGACACTCAAGGCGGAAAACGTGTATGAGAACTTCATAAATATGCAGTATCCCGCAACGGTAGACTACCAGTACTTCAAGATTGAATTGAGGGAGTCTCTCGGCAACCTTCAGCAGATGAACGAGTTTACGTTCTACAACAACGGAAACCTTGAAGCCCAGCGCGAGGAGTTCCAGATCGCCATTGAGGATTCGCTCGCAGCGTGCGGTCTGGAGATAGACGAGAACACCCTCTGCAACAGGGATCTCTACAACCAGTACGCAGAAGCTTTGGCCACTGTAAGGGACGCTATGGACGCACCCACACTCATCGGCGGCAAGAATACCGCACTGGAGCTTATAGGTCAGATATTGACTTCCGCTGCCAAGTGGGAGAACTACGTGAACACGGTGGAAGCTTTCTCTCCTGCGGACTTCTCAGAATATCCCGAGGTGGAGGCATGGGCAGAAGCCTACAAGGGAACCGAAGAGGCTCCTTCCGCCAAGTTTGTGAACGGTACGTACGCGTACATCACCAACAACCGTACACTCACAGACTCCGAACTGGCAAAAGAGGCCGAACGCATAGAGTCTTACGTCAATGCCATCTACAACGAGTCGTACATAGTGCTCGACGGCAACACTGTAGGTCAGTGGGGCGACGGTCACTACAAGCAGATTGTCGACAACAGTCTCGACACCAAGTGGGGAGGCAAGGCAAGCGCAGACGGTGATACTTATGTCATCTTCCGCACCTTGAATGCTGTCAATCCGTATTTCTACACTCTCACCACAGGTGGCGACACATACACATACCAGAGCCGCAACTGGAAGACATGGCGCATCTTCGGAGCAAACTTCGAGGGTGACGGAGCCGCCAGCAAAGACGCAGAAGGATGGGTACTTGTGGACGAGAAGGTTAACGTAGGCCAGGAGCGTCTCCATCCGGAAAACCTTACCGCTTCTTACTTCGGATTCAGCACAGAGACCACCGTTCCGTATAAATACTATAAGGTAGTGGTGTACGAGGCATACTCCAGCGATGCCATACAGATGCAGGAACTCCGCTTCGGAACGGAGGAAGAGTTCAGCGAGATAAAGGATGGCTATATGGAAGAAGCCAATACGTTTGAATACAATGTGTTGTGCGAGCAGACTCTCATCGACAAGTACGAAGCTTGCCTTCAGGACATAAAAAACAGTGTTAACATGGAGGCGCTCTTCCGCACCAACTATGAGATCTCAGAGTTGCAGAAGCAGATAACCGAAAGTGTGAAGGACTACGAGGCTTATGCGGCTGCAGTGGAGAACATGAAGAGCTACCTTGAGGCCAACACATTGGACGACACAGAAGCGTTGAAGGCATTGACCTCTTATCTCAACGAGAGCGTTGAGCCTTCGGAGACAGCCTTCCCCAACGGCAGTTCCGTGTACGTATTGGCAAACCATCTTCTTGCCGACAGCGTGCTTGTAGAGGAGACAGAATATATGGAGAGCCTCAAGGTGGCTGCCATCAGAGGTGGTTACACAGCAGGTACAGACGTGTCTTCCCTCATCGTCAACCCGAGCTTCGCCAAGGCGGAGAGTGTTGACGGCGGCAAGAGCGCAACAGGTTGGGACGGTCTCCTGTTCAGCAACGGCACCAACGAAGAAGGTACAATGTCTGCGGCAGAGTTCTGTGAGGGCAATGAGGTGTTCGACATCAGCCAGACTATTACAAGTCTGAAAAACGGTTACTACCAGCTGAAGCTCAACGCTGGTTTCCGTGTTGCCAAAGACAGACTCACGGCTTACAACTATTCTGCCATGGCTTATGCCAACGATGTCAAGACTTACATTCCGGCTGTGATAGAAGGCATGCTGCCCAAGAGCGATGCAGTAAACCGCCAGAACTGCTGGCTTGAAGGAGGTCTTGCGGACAAACCCATCATCAATGAGGAAGACACCACCGACACCCTCGGATATGTCCTCTGGGGCGTACAGAGCTGCTGCTATGCATTTGCCGCAGACCGCTACGAGATACCTATGGTAGTGAAGGTTTCCGACGGTACTCTCACCTTCGGTGTCAAGAACGAAAGCACAGTGACCACAGGCAACTGGGTAGGCGCCGGTAACTTCCGCCTTGTATATCTGGGAGCAGACGAGGAAGACGCAGCCGAAGCTATATCGGAGGCAGTGGCTTACAATGCCGAGCGTGCCGCCACCCTTACCGACAAGTATGTGCCCATGGATGCAAGCGACGACTCTTATGCGCAGGCTCCCGGCTTTGCCGCCAGCGACAAGGAGAAGTTGGCAGGAATGTCCGCACAGACCAAATATGACGAGCTCGTGGCTGACGGAGACGTGTTCCAGAACGTCCTGGACTGCCAGAAGGCATATTATCAGCTTTATGTTGCCAAGAACAAGGTTTACGACAAGTGGATCAACCACATTAACATTGAGAGACAAGATGTTCTTGACGAGGCAGTCTATGCTGTTGTTTCCAAGATGGAGAACGGTGGGTACGACGGTGCCGAGGGCACTGTGGCTGCCAAGGAGACTCTGTACAAGGAGTTCCCCGACTACTTGGAGATTGACCCGTCCAGCGCCAACAGCGCGACAGTCAGTGAGTCCGGCGAGTTTGAGTATGTCATCAACACCGAGGGCGAGCGTCCGTTCGTGTCTCTCAAGGGCTTCTATGAGAATCTCACATCAGACCGCACTGTGCTGGCATACGAGTATATCTCTTCTGCAAGCATAACAGGTGGCAGAATGTACTTCGGCACTCCGTCAATAGACCGCGACCATATGTTGGCCGCTGCCGAGCTTGCTCCCGCAGAAGATTGGACACGTGTGTACATCGACATCACGGAGGCAGTCAGAACGTGGGGCTTTGGCAACACCGACCACCTCATCAGATGGGATATAATCGGCGACGCAGAGGCAACGCTTGAGATTTATGCCCGCAATTTCATTGTCATCACAGCCGACGAGGCTCCGGACGCCATTGACAGCATCTCTACGTCCGATGTGGAAGGCACAGATGCCATCTACAACCTTTCCGGTCAGCGTGTAGGCAAGGCTTCCAAGGGCATCCTCATCATCAACGGCAAGAAGTACCTTGTAAAGTGATGGGATAGACCTCATGTAACATACATCTCTCCCGGCTCTGGACTGAGCCTCCAGAGCCGGGGGACTTTTTTAATTGACCATATTTGACAAACAAACGTTATACATACACGAGAGAGAGATGAGAAAGTTGTTGTTCTTCCAGATTGCCGCAGTCTTGCTGGTGACGACATCGTGCCAAGAGAAAGTGGACACTTCCGCGCGTTATGTCTTCAAAGACCATACCATAGCAAGTTACCTTGAGTCGCAGCCACGGTATTCGCAGTATGTGGAGCTTACCAAGAATGTGCCGATGAGCGACCGCAGTGTCACCACTGTATACCAGTTGCTCACTGCCAGAGGAAACTACACCTGTTTTGCGTTGCCAAACGATGCCATAACCGAATACTTGCAGAGTCTGGTGGAGGACGGACTTATCACATCCCCTTCGTGGGAAGCTTTCCCCAACGAGCGCAAACTTGACTCTATCCGCAAAGTGGTGGTGCGCAATTCCATCATAGACGGCGGCGACTTGGAGTCGCAGAGGTACACGCTCGCACAGTTCCCCACAGAGACAAATTCGGAGTTCCCGCTCCCGAACATCAACGACAAGAGGCTCTACATCTCGTGGCCGGCCAACCAGCCGGACAGCCTCTACATCAACGGCGAGTGCGACATAGACCTTCGCAACAGGGACATTCCCCTTACCAATGGTGTAATACACGAGATTCACAAGGTGATAGCACCGAGCGACCTCACCGCCACTTATTTCCTGCAGCAGATTTTGGACAAAAAGACCGACGGTTATCTCGTCTTCTGCAAGTGCCTTCAGGCATGCGGACTGCTTGATGTATTCAGCGCTGTGCGCGACGAAGTCTACGAACTCAAGTACCAAAGCGGAGAGATAGACGATTTTGAGGACTATATGTCAAAAGGATTCTCGGACAAGTCCGGCAATTCCAGTTCGGATGCCATTGCTCCCGAGCACCGCAAGTACGGATTTACCATATTCGCCGAGACGGACGACTTCTGGCGTTCGCAGGGCATAGACCCTCAAGATGCCGACGTTCCTGCCAAAGTGACAAAATGGATACAGGACAACGGTAAGTACCTTACCGAAGAAAAATTGACGTTTGACGACCAATATACGAGCGAAAACCACGTTCTCTACCATTGGACAACATATCACGTGCTGCCCATGCGGCTTGCCGCCAACAAACTTGTTTACCACTGCAACGAATTGGGATATAGCATCAACACCCCCGGCAATTACTCCATTCCCGTTTACGAATGGTATCCCACAATGGGGAAACGCCGTCTTCTCAAATTGTTTGAGTCCAAGGAGAGCAATGGCATTTACCTCAACCGCTTCCCCAACCTTGACAACGGACTGAGCGGAACTGGTCACGAGATACTGCCGTGCCCCGATGGAAAGGAAGGATGTCTGGTAATGAAGGACGACCCTCTTGCCAATGTCACGGACATGGAGAATGCGTGCATCTATCCGATAGGCGCACCTCTTGCTTACGACGATGCCACCCGGGACAATTTGGGCAGGGAGCGTATACGCTTCGACGGGATGGCTCTTTTCCCCGAGGCGATGACAAACGGCATACGGCGTGCCGAGTCTTCCCAAGACAAGTACCAGCACGTCTACATTCCTGCCAACAAGGTTTACCAGTACTTCGACAACATGAGCATTCTCAGCGACGAGACGAACTTCATATACTTCAACGGCTACCGCATCAATTGGGCAAACTATTGCCAAGATGAGATGAAGGCTATCGGACGTTTCGATATTATGTTCACCTTGCCGCCCGTACCCAAAAGGGGAACGTACGAACTGAGATACAAGACTCTTGCCACCGGATCACGCGGTATTGTGCAGATATATTTCGGTTCTGACCCCGACAAGCTTATGGCGGCGGGTATTCCCATAGACATGACCAAGGGAATCGTGGACAGTTTCGGTGAGTCTGCAACATGGGCAGACCTTGACGATGCATCGCTCGACGAAGAAGGAATAATGAACGTAGACCACAACCTCCGCAACCACGGACTGATGAAGGCAGCGCGCCACGAGGTGCACGAGTCCAACGTCAGCCTTACCGCCAGAGACGACAGCAGGCAGACACGCCACATTATAGTGCGCGAACAACTTGACCCGGACAAGACATACTACGTGAGATTTAAGTCCGTGTTGGATTCGGAGAAGAAAGAACTATATATGGACTACATGGAATGGTGTCCCAAGGAAGTGTACGACAATCCTGAGACACCCGAGGACGTTTGGTGACGCATGTAGTCCTACGAAAACGCCTAACGGTTCGTGCGCAGTTCTTTTGCGAAAGTCCTGTGCACGAGCCGTTAGGTGTTAATCTTTGTGCGGGGTTGACGCAGTTTGTGCGGAAAAGGAATGATAAAATGACAAATATCGTTTATTGATATGACAAACCGCATCGGAATTTGTCAATATAAAAGGAGGTGTATACGCATTTTGGAATGAACGCAAAGACCGTTATATTGTCTTTTGTACTTGCATACGTATTGGCAGGATGCAGAACGGGAATGGAATATTCCAATCCTTTAAGACCGTCCACGCCCGACCCCAGCTTCGTGCACTTGAGTTCCGGCATTTCTTTTTTGTCTTCTTCCCAGACTTTTCTGGGATCGCACAACGGAGTGGAGTGGGAGAAGGTAGACTTCATACTTGACTCCATTGCCAAACTGGAAGGACGCGAATGTGTGATGTGGTGCTCCAGCCTGAAAGAGATAGACGGACGGATGCTGTGCCATTACGGCATGGTGCCGTGGGAACGTTCCGACAGTTCCGTGATAGCCGTGGCGTACACGGATTCCTCCACGATGGACTTTCACAACCTCGGGTATATTATGGACGGGGACGGCGTTACACCTCTTTGCGGCAACGATCCCTTTATGTTTGTCGACACAGACGGCTCCAAGTGGCTTGTCCTCACTTCCGGCAGAGACGGCGTTAAGGGAATACGCCTCTCCGACGACGGACTCAGCGTGCCGCCTGGGGAACAGAAGTTCCCGCTTGCCCCTCCTGGATTTTACGCCGGAGGCATTTTCGCACGAGGCGGATACTATTACCTCTTCGCCAGTTTCGGCACTTGTTGCGAGGAAGAGGACAGCAAAGGCTACCTTACCGTGGCGCGTTCAGAGAATGTAAAGGGACCTTATGTTGACCGTAACGGCGACCCAATATCCAACTACTACTGTGAGCATTTCATCCAGCCGGATGACAGGTTTGTGGGGCTTGTACATTGTACGGATGTCTTTACCGACGACAACGGCGAACAATGGATATACTACAATGCATGGGACAAGACACACACGGAGAACATGAGGTGTCTCATGCTCGACAGAGTGAACTGGTCGGAAGACGGGTGGCCGGTAATCAACGACGGCTATCCTTCTTCTAAAGAGCAGCACGGCCCTTATTTCAAACCTCGATTTGACACTATATTAACCAAACAGAAATAACGATGAGAAAACAACTAACAACATTTGCCTTAACAATGGCGGCTCTTTTGCCTGCCAAGGACATCTTTGTCAATACGCCGCAGACCACCCTCCTGCTGAAGGCGGAGGAGGGCAAACCGCTGCATGTGAGTTACTACGGAGCTAAGGTCACGGATGCGGAAGAGGTGTACCGCGCTTTCAGCCTTTGGCAAGAGGCTTATCCGGCTTTCGGAGTTGACAACACCATGATACCCGCACTCAGTGTGCGCCATGCCGACGGTAACATGAGCACGGAGTTGGTGTACATGTCGGACTCGGAGAAAAAGGAGAGCAATGCTGCGGTGTACACCGTCACCATGAAGGACAAGGACTACGAATTTTTCGTGGACGTGTGCTACAGGGCATACACCAACTGTGACGTGATAGAGGCTTGGAGTGAGATACGCAACGGAGAGAAGAAGCCGGTGACTCTCCTGAAGTACGCCAGCGCATACTTGCCCATTCGCCAAGGCGACGTTTGGGTAAGTCACGAGCATGGGTCGTGGGGAGCGGAAGCATACATTACCGAGGAGCCTCTCAATCCCGGAATATTTGAAATGCACGACTTGACCGGCAACAAGAACGCTTATCTTAACCGTCCTAACATGATGCTCTCCCTTGACGGCAAGCCGCAGGAAAACATAGGACGTACCATAGGTGCCGTATTGTGTTGGAGCGGCAACTTCCGTTTTACCGTTGACACACAGGACCGGAAGACACATCACTTGGTGGCAGGCATCGACGACGCCAACTCCCAATACATACTTGCAAAGGGAGAGTCCTTCACCACGCCGGCTTTGGCTCTTGCATACAGCGAGGAGGGAAAAGGAGGCGTCAGCCGCAATTACCATCGCTGGGCACGTCTCAACAACATGGTTCACAACGGCACAGCTCTGCGCAAGACCTTGCTCAACTCTTGGGAGGGCGTTTATCTCAATGTCAGCGAAGACGGCATGACGAAGATGATGGACGGAGTGAAGGAAGTGGGAGCCGAGCTTTTCGTAATGGACGACGGATGGTTTGGTTCCAAGTACAAGCGCAGCGTGGACAATTGCGCTCTTGGCGACTGGGTTACGGACAAGGACAAATTGCCTAAGGGCGTGGCGAACCTTGAGCAGGAATGCGCAAAGCGTGGCTTGAAGTGGGGTATATGGATTGAGCCGGAAATGACAAACACCAAGAGCGAACTTTACGAAAAACATCCCGATTGGGTGGCATGCCATCCCACCCGCCAACCCCGTACAGGACGTGGAGGCACGCAGCTTACTCTGGACATGAGCAATCCTGCCGTACAGGATTTCGTGTTCAAGGTGGTGGACGACATCATGACGGAGACTCCCAACACCTATTATATAAAGTGGGACTGCAACCACAACATCAGCAACTTCGGCTCGTCATACCTCTCTGCCGATAAGCAGAGCCACCTTTATGTGGATTACCAGTTGGGTCTCATAAAGACTCTTAAACGTATCCGCGAGAAGTACCCCGACCTCGTTATCCAATGTTGCGCGAGCGGCGGCGGACGTGTCAACTACGGACTGATGCCTTACTTCGACGAGTTCTGGGTAAGTGACAATACCGATGCGCGGCAGCGTCTCTTCATACAATGGGGCACCAGCATGTACTTCCCCGCAAATGCCATGGCCCAGCATGTCAGTGCGAGTCCCAACCACCAGACAGGCAGACGTATACCATTGAAGTTCCGCTTCGATGTGGCCATGACAGGGCGTTTGGGCATGGAGATGAAACCGTCAGATCTTACGGCAGACGAGATGAAGTTTGCACAGAGTGCCTTCAAGCTCTACAAGGAGACCATACGTCCTCTGGTGCAGTTGGGCGACCAGTACCGCATCATTTCTCCTTATGAAGGCAAGGGGTATGCCAGCGAACTGTTTGTCAATGAGGACAAGACCAAGGCTGTCTTCTTCGCGTACAAGTTTGACACGGATGTCTTCTTCCCCCGTCCGCGCTTCATGTTTGCCGGACTCAACCCGGATGCGCGTTACCGTCTGCGTCAGGTGAACGCCAACGGCAGACGCGACCATTGGGAAGACTACGTATTTTCCGGTAGCTTCCTCATGCAGCGTGGTGTGGAGATAAACCTCAACGGAGAGTATGACAGTTGTGTCATACTTCTCGACAAGGAATAGCTTTCATACGGAAAGCCGGCACTTCTGTTTCCAAAATCGGCAGCCGTTTTTTATACCAGACCCCATAGTTCCCGGGCACGAACCCCACGGTATATGCCCGGGAACTATGGGGTTCCCGACTGGGAAAGGTATATATAAGTGAACATTAAAAAATGATGAAGTGTGTGGTAGCGTTCAGGTGAGCGACCGGATTTCATCTGCCGTCAGCCCGGACAGTTCTGCAATCATCTGGATGTCCAAGCCGCGTTGCAGCATCGCCTGTGCGATACTCCTTGCTTTTTGCTTTTCACCTTCCGCACGTCCTTCTTCACGTCCTTCTTCACGTCCTTCTTCACGTCCTTCTTCACGTCCTTCCGCACGTCCTTCTTCACGTCCTTCCGCGCGCCCATCTTCCAGTCCGTCCCGGTAGCTGTCGTGCTGCAGGGTCT
>CAVHCL010000066.1:0-15199 GCA_963634425.1 Bacteroidaceae bacterium | reverse complement strand
ATGGAGGGTAAAGCAAGAGCTTATGGAGGACTGGCCTATTCGCTGAATAGTTACGTATGTGTTTTTTGAGCCAGCCTTTTTCAGAGGGTTGACTTTCGGTGACGCTAAAGGACTTTGCAATGGAGTCTTTCCCGGAACAGTTGGCGTGCGTGCTCTATCTGTCCGGAATCAAGTGGAGGTACGCCTTCCAGGGGATTGCGCAAGCCGAGCATTTCATACTTGTACGCTCCCATGGTGTGATACGGAAGAAGCTCCACCCTCTCCACCACGTCGTACTTGGCAATAAGGCTGGCTGTCGCCGTAAGCCTCTCGTCGGTATAGGTTATGCCCGGCACCACCACGTGCCTGATCCACGTGGGTTTGCCTGTTTTCTGAAGATAGTCCATGAAAGCTTGCGGCTGCAGGCGTTCCTGTCCGGTGTAGGACTTGTGCAAGGTGTCGTCGGCAGTCTTTATGTCCAGCAACACAAGGTCAGTGGCATCCACAACTTGGCGCACCAGTTCCGACGGGACTCCTGCAGCGGCATCCCCAAATATGATGCCGCTGGTGTCCAATGCTGTATGCAGTCCGTTCTCCTTGCAAAGGCTGAAATATTCCGCCACAAACCTGGCCTGCGCCAAAGGTTCTCCCCCACTTGCCGTGACGCCGCCGTTGCGAATATACGATTTATACCGCATTGTTTCCTCCAGCAGCTGTTCGGGAGTCCATTCGTACTGGACGCGTGCGCCGGCATCCCAAGTGTCAGGGTTGTGGCAGAACAGACAACGCATGGGACAGCCCTGGAAAAAGGCTACAAACCTTATCCCAGGGCCGTCTACTGTACCAAACGACTCAAGCGAATGAATACGTCCCGTCACCGACATACCTCAACAGTCATTATGATGCGTACAAGCACTACAATGTATGGTTGATGGTACGCGAAAGGACATCCAGCTGCTGCTCGCGCGTAAGTTTCACAAAATTCACCGCATATCCGCTGACACGGATAGTCAGTTGGGGATACTTCTCAGGGTGCTCCATGGCATCTACCAAAAGCTTGCGGTCAAAGACGTTGACATTGAGGTGGTGTCCGCCGTCCGGAGTAAAGTATCCATCCATCAAGCCCACCAAGTTTGCCGTCTGAGCATCGCCCTCCTTGCCCAGCGTAGACGGGCTGATGGCAAAAGTGTACGAGATGCCGTCGTGACTGTGCTGGAACGGCAGTTTGGCTACTGAGGACAGAGCTGCCACTGCACCTTTGACATCACGTCCGTTCATGGGGTTGGCACCCGGTGCGAAAGGCACTCCCTTGGCGCGTCCGTCCGGAGTGGCACCTGTGTTCTTACCGTAGACCACATTCGAGGTGATGGTAAGCAACGACTGCGTGGGGATGCCGTTTCTGTAAGTCTCATGCTGACGGAGGAACTCCATGAACTTCTCCGTTATCATGACCGCGAGTTTGTCCGTCCGCTCGTCGTTGTTCCCGAATGGGACGTATTCCCCCTCCTGCACGAAGCCGGTGGCGATGCCTCTCTCGTCGCGTAGCACTTTCACCTTGCCGTATTTGATGGCCGCCAGAGAGTCTGTGACGATGCTCAAGCCTGCGATGCCAGTTGCGCGTGTGCGTACCACATCACCGTCAATGAGAGCCATCTGGTATGCCTCGTAATCGTACTTGTCATGCATGTAATGTATAATCTTCAGTGCGTTGACGTACGTCTTGGCCAACCAGCGCATCATGTTCTCAAACTTATACATCACCTCGTCGTAGTCAAGGTATTCGCTTGTGATGGGAGCGAAGTCCGGCCCTATCTGCTCGCCGCTTATCTCGTCCTTTCCTCCGTTTATGGCATAGAGGAGACACTTGGCAAGGTTGGCGCGCGCACCGAAGAACTGCATCTGCTTGCCTATCTTCATGGGGCTTACACAGCATGCTATGCCATAATCGTCACCGTAGTCGGGACGCATCAGGTCATCGTTCTCGTACTGTATGGCGGAGGTCTTTATGGACATCTTGGCACAGTACTTCTTCCATGCCTCAGGCAGGTTCTGCGCCCAGAGTACAGTGAGGTTGGGCTCGGGTGCGGGACCGAGGTTCTCCAACGTGTGCAGCATACGGAAACACGTCTTCGTGACCAAGGTGCGTCCGTCTACTCCCATACCGCCGAGCGACTCCGTCACCCACACGGGGTCTCCTGAGAACAAGTCGTTGTATTCCGGAGTGCGCAGGAAGCGCACTATGCGCAGCTTTATGACCATTTGGTCTATCAACTCCTGCGCCTCGCTCTCGGTAAGTTTCCCCTCACGGATATCCTTCTCTATGAAAACATCAAGGAAAGTGCTGACACGCCCGATGGACATGGCTGCTCCATCCTGGTCCTTCACGGCACCCAGATAGGCAAAGTAGACCCACTGCACTGCCTCTCTGGCATTCTGTGCCGGGCGTGTGACATCGAAGCCGTAGTTGGCGCACATCTTGACGAAAGCCTTCAGCGCGTTGATCTGTTCGGTGGTCTCCTCGCGGCGGCGGATACATTCCTCCGTCATTTCCTGGATGTCAAGCCGCTCCAGGAAGCGTTTCCTCTCCTCTATCAGGTTGTCCACACCGTAGAGCGCCACACGCCTGTAGTCTCCGATGATGCGTCCGCGTCCGTATGCGTCCGGCAGACCGGTTATAATGTGAGCATGGCGTGCGTTGCGGATGTCCTGGTTGTACGCCGAGAACACACCCTCGTTGTGGGTCTTGCGGTACTTGGTGTATATCTCCTTGGTCATGGGATCCAACTCGTAACCGTAAGCCTTCAGTGCGCTTTCCACCATCCTGATGCCCCCCTTGGGGAAGATGCCGCGCTTGAGGGGAGCGTCGGTCTGCAGACCCACCACAACCTCGTTGCTTTTGTCAATATAGCCGGCTCCGTAAGTGTCTATAGACTGCGGCTTTCTCGTCTCGGCGTCGTAGACTCCTTTCTCGCGCTCCGTGACGAACATCTCAGAAAGCTTGTTCCATATTTTCTTGGTTTTATCCGTTGGACCCACCAAAAAAGACTCGTCGCCCTCGTATGGAGTGTAATTGTGCTGGATAAAGTCTCTGATGTTAATTTCACCTTTCCAGATGTTACCCTTGAAGCCTTCGTTGTGATTAGATAATTTCATTTGGGATTCTATTTAGTTAGTGATTAATAAATGCTTCTTCCTGAATTGAGGAACGTCTCCCCCTCAAACTCTGCGCAAAGGTACGATATTGGCACCGAATATCCAAATGTTATGCCGGCATCTTGGACGGCACAAAAGAAAAAGGTTTATTGCTTATCATAGCTCAATGTTTTTTCATATCTTTGCTACCGAAATGAGCAAGCTGACGGACAATGTAAGAAAAACGCTCAAGAGCGGTGACACGGAAGGCGCATTTGAACTCTATGTCACACGCACTCCCGGTTATTTGTGGGCATTGGTATTCCGGACATTCAACGTCCATCCCATAGCCGTGACCTTGATGAGCATCGTTATAGGAGCAGCCAGCGGATGGTGTTTTTATCATGCGGCCATTCGATACACCTTGTTAGGAATATTCCTGTTGGTGTGGGCCAATTGGTACGACTGTGCTGACGGCCAGCTGGCGCGCATGACCGGGAAGAAAACGCTCATAGGACGCATCCTCGACGGGTTTGCGGGCGATGTCTGGTTTTTCTCCATATATTTCTTCATCTGTCTGCGCCTCACACCCGAGTGGAACGTATGGATATGGATTCTCGGCGCATGGGCTGGGCTTCACTGTCATGCAAACCAATGCGCCATAGCTGACTATTACCGCAACATTCACCTTTCTTTCTTTCTTGGCAGGCAGAAAGCCGAGCTTGACGACAGCAAACGTCTGCATGCGAGGTACAAGAAATTGAGATGGATGTCCAAAGACTGGTTCTGCAAGCTGTACCTTCTGTTCTATACGAGATACACGGAAAAACAGGAAAAGCAGACTCCTGAGTTCCAGAAACTGAAAACCGCCTTGGAAGAGAAATTCAAGGATGGGGTTCCGCCTAAACCGTTGCGTGACAGTTTCTGCCAAGACAGCCGACAGCTGATGCCCGCCACAAACATACTGACTTTCGACACCCGTGCGGCAGTCCTCTTAGTCAGCCTACTTTTAGGTTTACCGTGGATATATTACGTGTTCGAGTCCACAGTCTTGGAATGGCTGCGCTTCCGTACTATAAAGAAGCATGAGACCGTGTGCCGCAGGTGTTACCAGGAAATCTCCGCTCTATGAAATCGGGTAACAGAAACATTGCTCTCCTTCTGGCTGGCGGCAAATCGGAAAGGATGGGAGAATCCATTCCCAAGCAGTACATAGAAGTGGACGGGGAAAGCATACTGCTACACACCGCAAAGGCATTCCAGAGACATCCGCTAATACACGAACTGTACGTTGTCTGCGCACCGGAATGGGAAAGGGCTGTAGAGACGGAATGTTCGAACAACGGAATAGACAAGTTCCGCGGCACTGTCAAAGGCGGCTGCACCGCTTTCGAATCCATACGGAACGGCATCCGCGCCCTGATTGCCGGACGACCGTCCCCCGACGACATTGTGCTTGTGCACGATGCCGTCAGACCGTTGGTCTCACAGGAAATAATAAGCGGGAACATCTCCGTATGCCAAAAGTACGGCAATGCAATAACAGCCATAGAAAGCCACGAGGCTTTCGCCGTCAGTGGAGACGGGTGTGCCATGGACTGCTTCATGCCGCGCGAAAACATATACCGCGCCCAGACTCCCCATACCTTCCGCATATCTGACTTGGAAAAAATTCTTGCCATGGCGCAGAAGTCAGGTGTCAAAAGGTCTCAGTCCCTGTTCACCCTGGCTCATGAAGTAGGCTTCTCACCCATCTGTCTGACACAGGGCGACATCGTTAACTTCAAGATTACCTACCCATCCGACATTCAAGTCTACCGGGCATTGAAGAACTCAAACACATAACAGCCGCACGGCGCATCCGCCAAGGAACGTGCACGCCGCCAACCGGCACACATCAGAACGCCACTTTGAAAATGAAACGCACGCCCCACTTGTGGGTGTTGTCGTAGATATAGTTGAGACGTCTCACATACTCAATATGGAATATCTTGAAGATGTTGTGTATTCCCACCACCACCTCCACATACGGAACCTTGGGGGCTATGACGTGCGAATGGTATGCGAAATTGCCTGCCGCATCAAACGACCCGGGGAAATAATAGAGCTGGCTGTCGTTGCGGTTCTGTTCAAGAAACGGATTGTTTCTGTCCGTGAGTTTGCCCCACATGGTGTTGACGGCAAGGAACTCGCGCCATTTCAGTTCGCGCAAACCCGGGATACGGTTGAAAAGTTTGCCGTTGATGTCCCATGACACCATAAGCGACGCATACCTGTCTGTGGGGAACTCCATATTGCGCACCAAGTAGAAGAGGTGCTCCTCCGTAATGTAACTCATGTTGGAGGCGGGGATGAGGAGGAAGGGGAACGGCACTTTATTCCACTGCAAGCCGCCTTTGGCCATGATGTCCACCTTGCCCCACGAGCGGAACCAGAAACGTTTGTATATCTTCGCCTCGGTGACGTTGTAATTATGCTGCCCACCGAATATTCCTTTCACGCCAGTGGTATGGCTGAGTCCAAAAACAGGAGCATCGTAGTTGGTGGGAATGCGGCGCTGTTTTGTGTTGATATATGTGGCGCCTGGCTGGTACTCCACTCCGAGACTCATCTCTGTAAACCTCAGCTTGCGGATGTTTAAGGACGCGTCGTTGCGCGGCACCGGCACATAGGTGTCGGCACTGGCGGAATATCCGTTAAGGGGTTGATAGAAGAGGTGTCCTGCCCCCATGTTGTTTTCTCTTCTGAACTGCGAGAAGAGTCTCATTCCGTTTTCCCATTCCCAATCAAGGCTGACGTTGTAACGCTCAAAATAATTCATGTGTTTGACGGGAGCCCATTTCAAGGCGGAGAACACATTGTCCCTGTCGGTGGAAATGACATATTTGTCGCTGGAGGACATGACATCGTTTTCGTAAGACAAGGTAAGGTTGCGGCACGGATATTCGCGCGGCAAATAGTCCTTCTTGTTAAAAGAATATGTCAACTGGGCCAACCCCTTCCATTTATCATCGCTAAAACCATACTTGACATTGCCTTTCAGGAACAAATGCTTACTCAGATTGGCTGTTGTCTGCGCACTGGCACGGAGATGCAGCCCCTCGACATAATTGGAGCCTATCATGGTGTTTATGGGGCCTATGTCCACCTTGCTCGGGTGTTCCGGATTAATGCTCGTCTCCACATAGTTCTCTATCAACGCCTTTCCCACCCATATCACTTGTTTGAAGCCCTTTATGTTGTAAAGCCTCTGCATAAACAAATCCATGGTGTTCTCCCCTTTGGTAAGAGGCGTGGGCCTGTGCTCTTCCCAAAACGACTCGTCACGCATCTCGGCAGACGCTTCCAATTTGGTGTCGCCCTTGAACCTGAACGTGCGGTCGGCAATGGGAGTGAAATCCCAACCGCTGTACTTGACTATGCGTTCCACCTGCATCTTCTGAATCCACGACGCCAGTTTCAGCTGCACCAACATTTTGTTGTTGACTACGACCTGCTCTCCCGAGGGGAGCGGTTCGAAGTCTTGGTTGATGTTCATCTGTTCTACGAAGTTGATCTCCGAACGGCTGGGGATGCCTATCTCTGCCCTTTTGAGACGCCAAGTGGAATCCGCAAGGATATAAAGGGAACCCGAGAAGCCAAAGTCCCTCGGGTTGTTGGGAGTAAAGTCAACCTGAAAGCATTTTTGTTTGTCAAGCATGAGAGTGTCCACTATAAAATAGCGGTAAAACTCTATGGCTCCGGATGTGGCTATGGGACTAGTGAAAGGATGCTGCAGAAGACGCACCTGGTCTTTGTATATATCAATGTCCGTAAAACAGTCGGAAAGCACCCCTGTGAAAATCTCGCCTGTGTTGATAAGACTGGTGACACCGTCTTCATGCTGCCCCACTATAATGGACTTCTCTTGCTTGGGGTTCTTCCGGTATATTATCTGCCTCACCTTTTCATCCACCACCAACGGAAGAATCAGTTTGCCGGTCTCCGGATATACTTCCACATGCTCCTTCAGGAAAGGGAAACGCTTGAAATGCGAATCGTCAAACACTTTCTCCGTAAACTCGTTGAGAGCCGTTGTCATCTTCTCGTACTTCATGAACGACAGATAGTCGTGGTCATAGAGATTGGACGACTTCTTGGCTGCTATCACCTTGCGCATCATCTCAACGGCCGGATTGTTTTTCCTGCTGTACTTCTGACGTTTGCGTGACACAACCACTTCCTGTAATGAAGACGATTTCTCCAACAGTTTAACGTTGAGTGTCTGCGGCTTATTCACCTCTATGGCCTTGGGGTCGAAGCCTGTCATAGAGAAGACTATGGTACCGGTACGAAACGCTATCTTATACTTTCCGTTGATGTCTGTCTGCACCATTGTGCTCTTGTCATCCATATAATAGACGTGAACTGTGGGCAAAGGTTCACCTGTGCCACCATCCGTAACCACACCATGCACAAACTGGGCCGCCACACGCAGACAAACCAGCAGGGCGACTGCAAAAAAGGAAAATATGCGTCTCAAAACAACATGCAATTGTAGAAAATCCGTGCAAAGTTACAAAGTATATGGGAAATACAAGAAACTTGCAAGCTAAATATATTACTATTTTCCATAATAAATGTGAAAAAGGCACCAGCGATGTACTTGCGTATATTGCTGATGCCTTTTTATTTATTTACAGTCTCTTAATGAAAAGAAACGAGATTACATCAAATCGTCGGAATAATCAAGAATCGTCTTCTTGTGCGCCAAGGCCCTGTCATAATCTTCACGACTGCCAACGACTATCTTCTCAAATTCGCGAAGACCGGTACCTGCCGGTATAAGATGACCGCAAATGACGTTCTCCTTCATGCCTTCCAAGTAGTCGCACTTTCCGTTGATTGCAGCATCGTTGAGCACCTTCGTGGTCTCCTGGAAAGATGCCGCAGACATGAAGCTGCCTGTCTGAAGCGCCGCCCTGGTAATACCTTGAAGTATCTGTGTAGACGTTGCCGGCACTGCATCGCGAACCTGGACAGGTTTGAGGTCGCGGCGTTTCAGACTTGAGTTCTCGTCACGCAGACGACGGGCTGTCACAATCTGCCCCTTCTGCATGGTCTCGGAATCCCCAGCGTCTGTAACAACCTTTTTACCCCAAATGCGGTCGTTTTCGTCGTTGAAGTCAAGTTTGTCCACAATCTGAAGCTCAAGGAAGCGTGTGTCTCCGGGCTCGTTTATCTGCACCTTGCGCATCATCTGACGCACGATAACCTCAAAGTGCTTATCGTTTATCTTCACGCCCTGCAGACGGTACACATCCTGCACCTCATTGACAATGTACTCTTGCACTGCGGTGGGGCCCTTGATGGCCAGAATGTCGGCAGGAGTAACCGCTCCTTCGGAAAGCGGAGTGCCTGCACGTACATAGTCGTTCTCCTGCACAAGCACCTGCTTGCTCAACGGCACAAGATATTTACGGACATCACCCACCTTGGAGGTTACTATAATCTCCCTGTTGCCTCGCTTGAGTTTGCCCATCGTAACCTCTCCGTCAATTTCCGCAACAACCGCGGGATTGCTTGGGTTACGTGCCTCAAACAACTCCGTCACTCGCGGAAGGCCTCCGGTAATGTCACCGCCTCCGGCAACGACACGAGGTATCTTCACAAGAACATCACCAGCCTTTACCATCTGCCCGTCCTCTATGGCAATATGGCCTCCGATGGGGAAACTGTATGTGCGTATCAGTTCTCCGTTATCGTCCACAATGTGAGCCACTGGTATCTTGTTCCTGTCGCTTGACTCTTTAATGACAAGTTCGCGAAGACCTGTAGTCTCGTCGGCCTCAACACGATACGTAACACCTTCCATCACGTCCTCAAACTGGATGCGTCCAGAAGCTTCAGTGACTATAACAGCATTGAAAGGATCCCACTTGGCAACAATTTCGCCCTTGACAACCTTGTCACCGTTCTTCTTGTACAATGTACTACCGTAGGGAACGTTCTGCGTAAGGAGAACGATACCGGTGGT
The DNA here is from genome assembly GCA_963634425.1 of Bacteroidaceae bacterium. Classification (GTDB taxonomy): domain Bacteria; phylum Bacteroidota; class Bacteroidia; order Bacteroidales; family Bacteroidaceae; genus Physcousia. Next base: position 6,072 of record CAVHCL010000066.1, on the reverse strand, counting down.
GGGGTCTATGAAACGGACTTCTGTAAGGCGGCCGACGACAATCATTGCCGTAGAGCCGTCGTCTTCTTTAACATCCACCGTACGAAGTTCTTCAAACTCAAGGGTCGCGTCATATTTTGCCTTTATGATGGCGTTTGCGGCTGCGTTTGCTGCCACACCTCCGGCATGGAACGTACGAAGAGTAAGCTGGGTACCCGGCTCACCGATAGACTGTGCGGCGATAACTCCTACGGCCTCCCCTTTCTGCACCATACGACTCGTGGCAAGGTTGCGTCCGTAACACTTCATGCACACACCTTTCTTGCTCTCGCAAGTGAGCACAGAACGGATCTCAACCATCTCGATGGGGCTATCCTCTATCTCTTGGGCTTTTGCCTCATTAATTTCCTCACCTGCGGCACAGATGAGTTTACCTGACAGCGGATGTATCACATCGTGAACAGAAACACGTCCAAGAATCCTGTCGTAGAGACTGCTTATTACCTCATCACCATTCTTAAGTGCGGTACACATAAGGCCGCGCAGGGTTCCGCAATCTTCCTCGTTGATGATGACATCGTGACTGACATCTACCAAACGACGTGTCAGATAACCGGCATCGGCAGTCTTCAATGCCGTGTCGGCAAGACCTTTGCGCGCACCGTGGGTGGAGATGAAGTACTCCAACACGGACATTCCTTCTTTAAAGTTTGAGATAATGGGGTTCTCTATTGTCAGAGGTTCGGCTCCCGCCTTTTGTGGCTTTGCCATCAAACCGCGCATACCGCTCAACTGACTAATCTGACCAGCGCTGCCTCGAGCTCCAGAATCAAGCATCATGTACACAGCATTGAATCCTTGGTCGGCTTCCTTCATCGTCTTCATCAGCACCGCAGAAAGGTCGTTGTTGACATGCGTCCAAGTATCAATAACCTGATTGTAACGTTCCTTGTCGGTGATGAATCCCATACCGTACTCATTGGTTATACGGTCCACCTCCTCATTACCTCTGCGGATAAGTTCTTCCTTCTCCTCCGGAATGATAATGTCGCCAAGGTTAAACGACAAGCCTCCCTCGTATGCAAGACGATAACCAAGGTTTTTAATACCGTCAAGGAAATCGCAGGCCCGTGCCACTCCCACAGTCTTTATGACATCGGTAATGATTCCGCGCAGCGTTTTTTTGGAAATGACATCATTGAAGAAGCCCACCTCTGTGGGTATGATCTCATTGGCGATGACACGTCCTACGGATGTCTTCACAAGATGTTTGCCTATAGTGCCGTCTTCCATCAAGTCGTCCACCACTACCGAAACCTGGGCGTGCACATCCACCCGCTTCTCGTTGTAGGCAATGATAGCCTCCTCGGGACCATAGAAACACAGTCCCTCGCCCTTTGCGCCAGGACGAAGCTTGGTGATGTAGTACAACCCGAGTACCATGTCCTGCGAAGGAACAGTAATGGGAGCACCGTTTGCCGGGTTAAGGATATTGTGAGACTGCAGCATCAGCAGTTGGGTTTCAAGTATGGCCTCATTGCTCAAGGGCAAATGCACAGCCATCTGGTCACCGTCGAAGTCTGCGTTGAACGCGGTACATGCCAAAGGATGCAACTGTATGGCCTTACCCTCTATCATTTTGGGCTGGAACGCCTGTATGCCAAGACGGTGAAGCGTCGGAGCACGGTTGAGAAGAACAGGATGCCCTTTCATGACATACTCCAGAATATCCCAAATGACAGGGTCTTTACGGTCTACTATCTTCTTTGCGCTCTTAACGGTCTTAACAATGCCTCGCTCAATGAGTTTACGTATGACAAACGGTTTATAAAGTTCCGCAGCCATCAGCTTGGGAAGACCGCACTCGCCCATTTTCAGTTCGGGACCGACCACAATAACGGAACGTGCGGAATAGTCGACACGCTTACCCAACAAGTTCTGACGGAACCGTCCCTGTTTTCCTTTAAGAGAGTCCGACAAAGACTTCAAAGGCCGGTTGCTGTCGGTCTTCACGGCACTGCTCTTCCGGCTGTTGTCAAACAAGCTGTCCACAGCCTCCTGCAACATACGTTTCTCATTGCGGAGAATCACTTCGGGAGCCTTAATCTCCAAAAGACGCTTCAGACGGTTGTTACGTATGATGACACGGCGGTAAAGGTCGTTGAGGTCGCTGGTGGCAAATCTTCCACCGTCCAACGGAACCAACGGACGCAAATCTGGCGGGATAACAGGAAGTATCTTCATTATCATCCACTCCGGTTTGTTGCGCCCGCGACTTGAACGGAAACTTTCCACCACCTGCAAACGCTTCAGAGCCTCGTTCTTACGTTGCTGTGCAGAGTCTTGACTTGCCATATCGCGTAGCTCGTATGACAAAGAGTCAAGGTCAAGCTGAAGCAAAAGGTCGTAGATAGCCTCAGCGCCCATCTTTGCTATGAACTTGTTTGGGTCGCTGTCTTCAAGATACGCATTGTTCTGCGGTATCCTGTCCATTATGTTCATGTAGTCTTCCTCAGACAAGGTGTCAAGACGCTGCAGAGGCATTTCAGCATCATCGGCCATGACACCTGGCTGGATTACGACATACCTCTCATAGTATATAATGGAGTCAAGCTTCTTTGTGGGCAACCCCAACAGATAGCCTATCTTGTTGGGCAAAGAACGGAAATACCAAATATGAGCCACCGGCACTACAAGCTGGATGTGTCCGCTTCTCTCACGACGAACCTTTTTCTCTGTAACCTCTACGCTGCATCGGTCACAAACTATACCCTTGTAACGGATACGCTTGTATTTACCGCAATGGCACTCATAATCCTTGGTCGGCCCGAAGATGCGTTCGCAGAACAATCCGTCACGCTCAGGTTTATATGTGCGGTAATTGATGGTCTCCGGTTTTAGCACCTCACCATAGGAGTTCTCAAGGATTTCCTCCGGAGAGGCGAGACCGATGGTTATCTTGGTAAAATTTGTCTTTACCTTAGTTTCTTTCTTAAAAGCCATATTATATCCTTTATCTTAAAAGAGTATACTTCGTTAATCCAATGTAACGCTTAAACCTAAGCCACGCAACTCATGCAGCAACACATTCAAAGACTCCGGGATGCCTGGTGTCGGCATCGGGTCGCCCTTTACTATAGCCTCGTACGCCTTGTTTCTGCCCACGACATCATCACTCTTAATGGTAAGTATCTCCTGCAGGACATGCGAAGCTCCGAACGCCTCAATAGCCCATACCTCCATCTCTCCGAAACGCTGGCCTCCAAACTGTGCCTTACCGCCGAGAGGTTGTTGGGTAATGAGTGAGTACGGACCTATGCTTCTTGCATGCATCTTATCCTCCACCATATGACCTAACTTGAGCATGTATGCGACTCCAACGGTGGCCAACTGGTCAAACGGTTCTCCCGTGGCACCGTCATAAAGCTGAGTCGAGCAGTAACGCGGAAGACCGGCTTTGTCTGTCCATTCGCACAAGTCGTTCAAAGTGGCACCGTCGAAAATAGGCGTGGCAAAACTTACGCCCAACTTACGCCCGGCATATCCGAGGACAGTCTCAAAAATCTGGCCTATATTCATACGAGAAGGGACTCCCAAAGGATTCAGCACAATGTCGACAGGCGTGCCGTCCGCAAGGAACGGCATATCCTCTTGACGTACGATTTTGCTGACGATACCCTTGTTGCCATGACGTCCGGCCATCTTGTCTCCCACGCCAATCTTGCGTTTCTTGGCAATATAGACCTTGGCCATCTGTATGATACCACTTGGCAGCTCGTCACCTATCGTAATGGCGAACTTTCTGCGCTTCATCTCCGCATCAAGAAGTTTGTACTTCTTCAGGTAGTTGCTTATAAGAGTTTTTATCAACTTATTGGTGTGCTCATCGTTAGTCCATCCGGACAGTTGAACTGCCGTATAATCAAAACTGTTAAGCATATTGGCGGTGATATTTCCGCCCTTTGCTATCAAGTCCACATCCATATAGTCCTTGATGCCCTGGCTCTTCTTGCCTTTGGTCAACTCAAGCAACTTGTCCACAAGTATCGCCTTGAGGTCGTCAACCTTACTGTTGAACTCGTCATCAATGGCAGCAAGACGTGGCTTGTCCTGTATCTTTGCGGCACGCGTCTTGATGGCGCGCGAAAAGAGCTTCTTGTCAATTACGACTCCGCTCAACGAAGGACTTGCCTTCAGCGAGGCGTCTTTCACGTCGCCTGCCTTGTCACCGAAAATGGCGCGCAGCAGTTTCTCTTCAGGACTCGGGTCACTCTCTCCCTTAGGAGTGGTCTTCCCTATCAGGATATCGCCAGGTGCGACTCTCGCGCCAATACGTATGATACCGTTTTCGTCAAGATCCTTGGTGGCTTCCTCACTTACATTGGGGATGTCGGAGGTCAACTCCTCCATACCGCGTTTCGTCTCCCTCACTTCCAAGGAGAACTCCTCAACATGGACGCTGGTGAGCACATCCTCTCTTACCACACGCTCATTCAAGACTATGGCGTCCTCATAGTTGTAACCTTTCCAAGGCATATAAGCCACCAAAAGATTTGTTCCCAACGCCAACTCTCCGTCCTCAGTAGAATAGCCCTCTGTCAGAATCTGACCTGCCTTGACCCTGTCTCCCTTGTTGCAGATAGGACGAAGGTCGATGGTCATGTTTTGGTTTGTACGTCTGAATTTGGGTATCCTATACTCTTTAAGAGCAGGTTCGAAACTTACAAACTCCTCTTCCTCGGTACGGTCATAAAGCACGCGTATGGTTGTGGCGTCTACGTATTCTATGACTCCTTCGCCCTCAGCAGTAATCATCGTGCGTGAGTCTTCGCAGAGTTGACGCTCTATACCGGTACCCACAATAGGAGCTTCGGAACGCATCAAGGGAACTGCCTGGCGCATCATGTTCGAGCCCATCAATGCGCGATGGGCATCATCATGTTCAAGGAACGGGATGAGAGATGCCGCTATTGAGGCAATCTGCTGGGGAGACACATCCATAAGGTTAACCTCACTGGGAGGCACAACCGGATAATCGTCATCCTGACGGCACTTAACCTTTGTGCGTACGAATGTACCGTCATCGTTCAATGGAGCATTTCCCTGACCGATTATCTGCTTCTCTTCCTCCTCTGCCGTCAGATAACACACACCTTCATCAGAAAGGTCAACCACACCGTTCTCTACCTTGCGGTAAGGTGTCTCTATGAAGCCGAGGTCGTTAATCTTGGCAAACACGCAGAGCGAAGAAATAAGTCCGATGTTAGGTCCTTCGGGAGACTCTATGGGACAAAGACGGCCATAGTGCGTATAATGAACATCTCGAACCTCAAAGCCGGCTCTTTCACGTGAAAGACCGCCCGGTCCCAATGCGCTGAGACGACGTTTGTGCGTGACTTCAGACAGGGGGTTGGTCTGATCCATGAACTGGCTCAACGCATTTGTGCCGAAGAAAGTGTTGATGACACTGCTTATGGTCTTGGCGTTGATAAGGTCTGTGGGGGTGAACACTTCGTTGTCACGCACATTCATCCTCTCGCGTATCGTACGGCTCATTCTTGCCAAACCGATAGCAAACTGATTTGCCAACTGCTCGCCGACAGTACGCACACGACGGTTGCTCAAGTGGTCGATATCATCGACATTCGCCTTGGAATTGACAAGTTCGATGAGATACTTTATGATTTCAATAATGTCCTCCTTCGTAAGGGTACGGACATTCATGTCTGTGTCAAGATTCAGTTTCCTGTTGATGCGGTAACGTCCAACCTCACCCAAATCATATCTCTTGTCACTGAAAAACAGGTTGAAAATCACCTCACGGGCACTTGCGTCATCCGCAGGCTCCGCATTGCGCAACTGATGGTATATATACTTGACAGCCTCTATCTCGCTGTTTGAGGTGTCTTTCTGAAGTGTGTTGAAAATAATAGAATAATCTGATGCCTGAGAATTCTCTTTATGGACAAGAATTGTGGGGACATTACTGTCAAGGATTATCTCTATGTTGTCTTCGTCAAGAACTTTCTCGCGTTCAAGCACCACTTCATTCCTCTCTATGGAAACCACTTCGGCGGTATCTTCATCCACGAA
>CAVHCL010000065.1:8122-18806 GCA_963634425.1 Bacteroidaceae bacterium | reverse complement strand
ATTATATGGAAAGTCCCCATTACCAAAATTTGTTTTGTTAAAATATAGCCTTATACCAAAATTTTTTCTTTGAAATTGCACCCTGTTACCAAAATTTATTTTGGCAAAATACGGTCTGACACCAAAATCTTTGGGTTGCATGATGTAGTTCAAAATTATTTTTAGCGGACAGCAATATTCAAAATTAGCATGGCGTTGATAGACCTACGCTTATATTTGGCTGTTGTTGCATCGGAGACGATAATTTTGGAGAGGTGGCAATAGCTGGCGCAAAAAAAAACGCCCGCCGCGAGGGCGGGCGTGATGTCACAGAGGGTATTCTTCGTAGGCGTAGAGCAGAGTGCTCAGATAGCGTTCGCCTGTGTCGGGCAGCAGAGCCACTATGCGCTTGCCTTTGTTTTCCGGACGTTGCGCCAGCGAAAGCGCCGCCCATGTGGCCGCACCGGAACTGATGCCTACTATGAGTCCTTCGTACAGCGACAGTTCGCGTCCGGTGCGGAGCGCGTCGTCGTCGGTAACTGTTATCACCTCGTCCACTACGTCGGCACCGTACGTCTGCGGGACGAACCCCGCTCCTATCCCCTGTATTTTGTGCGCCCCGGGAGCACCTCCGCTCAGAACCGGACTGCTCGCAGGTTCGGCTGCCACGATGCGGACGTTGGGGTTGTGTTTCTTGAGGGCCTTTCCAACACCGGTCACGGTGCCGCCAGTTCCCACGCCTGCCACGAAGATATCAACATGTCCGTCGGTGTCTCTCCATATCTCCTCTCCTGTTGTGCGCAGATGGGTGAGAGGATTGGCAGGGTTGGTGAATTGTCCAAGTATCACACCTCCGGGAGTGGTGTCTCTCAGCCTTTCCGCTTCTGCTATGGCACCCTTCATGCCTTGCGCCCCGGGAGTGAGAACCAGTTTTGCCCCAGCCGCCCTCAGCAGGTTCTGACGTTCCTTGCTCATGGAGTCCGGCATCACTATTACGGCCTCGTATCCTTTTACGCGGCTAATCCAAGCCAGCCCCACGCCCGTATTTCCGCTTGTAGGTTCTATTATCACACTGCCCTTGTGCAGGATGCCTTTTTCTTCGGCATCGGTTATCATGCCGAGGGCAATGCGGTCTTTCACACTTCCTCCCGGGTTGAAAAACTCCACTTTCGCCACCACTTCGGCTTCAGCCTGATGTTGGGCGGCAAGTCTTTTGAGGTTCACCAAAGGGGTGTTGCCTACAAGTTCCGTGATCTCGTTGTAAATTCTTGCCATAACGCTACTTTTTTAATGTTTTTACTTCCTTCCCGCCGCAGCCCTCTCTTTGTGCCGATGCGGGTAAGGTCTTTTCTCTTTGCAAAGGTACGGGCTTTGGGCATACGCACCATGAAAAACATAACATCAAAGAAAAATTTTATTGCAAAAGAGAGGTTTTTAGGAAAAATATATTGCGCCCACCCTACTCGCACAACCTTACACACACTTTGTCCTGGAAGTCCTTTCCTGTTTCGGATTTTATCACGCCCTGATTGATGATGGAGAACGACAGCAGGTGTCCGTGCGACGTTATGAGGTATCCCGACAGAGACGAAACTCCCTCCACCGTGCCTGTCTTCGCCCTTACGTTGCCGGCGGCTTTGGTCTTCAGCATCCTTTTCTCCAAAGTGCCGTCCACACCGCATACGGGCAATGCTGCGAGCAAGTGCTGCCTTATGTTCTCGTCCGTATAAGCTCGGTTGAGGAGACCTGCCAAAATCTGTGGCGTGATGTAGTTGTAAAGGCTCAGACCGCTTCCGTCAGCTATCTGGCAAATGTCGCTCCGCAGTCCTGCGGAGGCAATCACTCCGCTTATAGCCTTGGCAGCCTGTTTCCTGCCTGTGTGTTTCTTGCCGCTGGCGGCGGCAATGTTGTAGAAAACACACTCGGCAAAGATGTTGTTGCTGTCTTTCATCATAGGCAGCAGCACTTCGTCTATGGTATGGGAGAGAGAGAGGAAAGGTGTTGCGGAAGAGGGTGTCTGCGCCGGCGTTACGGAAGTGTCCGCCAAGGCAATGCCGCACGATTTTGCGGCACGGAGCCAAACGTCGGCAAACTTGTCCTTGGCGTCTGCCATGAGTGCCGAGAGAGGGCCGTCTTCGTCGTCCCAACACCATCCCCAACCGTAAGGCTTGTCATCTTTCATGCTCAAGTCAGCATATACGTGTCCAGCAATGCTGTCTATCCCGGCATCTTTGAGGTATTGCGCCATGCCGTGTATGTCGGCGGACGAAAGCAGAGGATCCATGCCGCCGGTGATATAAACGTTGCCGTTGAGAGTCCCGTCGGCAGTCTTGCCGTCCAAATGTACGTTTGTGACGAACTTGTATTCGCCGCCCAGAACGGAAAGCGCACTTATCGCAGTCACCAGTTTTTGGCACGAGGCGGGGCGCATCCTTTTTCCGCCGTTGTAAGAATAAAGTACGTTCCCGTCGGTGAGGTCGTATATATAAAGCCCGAGTTGCGCGGTCCCGGACAATTCCGACGAGCAGATGGAGTCGAGAAACATCTGCACACCGCCTCTCCACGTTCCGGAATCTCCTCTTTCCACCGCCAGTGCCAAAGGGTCTGTTATCTGCAAGTTTTGGCATTCCGCAGACAGGCTCAAGGCAAACGAAAACGCACATGGAAAGTGTCTGTACATAGTTTTTAATACAGCATTCATCGCACAAAGACAGTATTATTGCGTGCAAAGTTATATAAAAACGTCTAAAACGATAACAACCGAAAGACTTTTTCATTACTTTTGTGGGTTGATACCATAATTATATATGTAAGACTTATGATACGCAAATACGAATTTCTCATCATAGGCGGCGGAGTGGCAGGTATGAGCTACGCCCTTAAAGTGGCCGGCTCCGGCAAAGGCAAGGTGGCTCTCGTCTGCAAGACCGAACTGGAAGAGGCGAACACCGCAAAGGCGCAAGGGGGCATAGCCTCTGTCACAGATTTTTCGGTGGACAATTTCGAGAAGCATATAGAGGACACCATGATAGCCGGAGACTTCATAAGCGACCCGGCGGCTGTGGAGCAAGTGGTGAGGAATGCCCCAGCCGGAATACGCGACCTTGTGAAGTGGGGCGTAAACTTTGACAAGAAGGACGGCGGGAACTTTGACCTTCACAGGGAGGGAGGCCATTCGGAGTTCCGTATCTTGCACCATGCCGACGACACAGGTGCGGAAATACAGCGCGGGCTGATGCAGGCGGTACGCAGCAACCCGAACATAGACGTCCTGGAGAACCATTTCGCGGTGGAGATTATCACGCAGCACCATCTTGGCATAAGGGTCACACGCCGCACGCCGGACATAGAGTGCTACGGAGCCTATGTGCTCAATCCGGATACCGGCAAGGTGGACACGTATCTCAGCAAGGTCACCCTGATGGCCACGGGAGGCACTGGGGCAATATATGCCGCCACGTCCAATCCCAACATCGCCACGGGCGACGGCATAGCCATGGTGTACAGAGCCAAGGGGAAGGTGAAGGACATGGAGTTCGTGCAGTTTCATCCCACCGTTCTGTACAACCCAAAGGAAACACACCCGGCCTATCTCATCACGGAAGCCATGAGGGGCTACGGAGGTATATTGAGACTTCCCGACGGGGAGGAGTTCATGCACAAGTATGACGAGCGCCTTTCGCTCGCACCGCGCGACATAGTGGCACGCGCCATAGACCGCGAGATGAAGATACACGGGCTGGATCATGTCTGTCTCGACGTCACACACAAATCCCCCGAGGAGACAAAACGCCACTTCCCCAACATCTATGCCAAGTGTATGGACATAGGCATAGACATCACCAAACAATACATCCCCGTGGCGCCAAGCGCACACTATATGTGCGGCGGCATCAAGGTGGACTTGGACGGACAAAGCAGCATCCGCCGTCTGTATGCGGTGGGTGAATGCTCGTGCACAGGGCTTCACGGAGGCAACAGGCTTGCCAGCAACTCGCTGATAGAAGCGGTGGTGTATGCCGATGCGGCTGCCAAGCACTCGCTGGACACGATAGACAAGTACGAGTTCAACGACAAGGTGCCGGAGTGGAACGACGAGGGCACCTTGTCCAACGAGGAGAAGGTGCTCATAGCACAGGACGTGAAGGAGGTAAACCAGATAATGAGCACATACGTCGGCATAGTGCGCAGCGACCTCAGGCTGCACCGCGCGTGGGAGCGTCTCGACCTTTTGTACGAGGAGACGGAGCATCTGTTCAAGCGGGTGAAACCTACACGCGACATTTGCGAACTGCGCAACATGATAAACGTGGGTTACCTCATCACGCGCCAGGCCATAGAACGCAAGGAGAGCCGCGGACTGCACTATACCGTTGACTATCCCAAACACGCATTGGACAAGAAGAGGTGAAGAGGAGCATTTTCGGGATCCTTATACTCATGGAGAGCTGTTTCATGGCTCTCGTCGCCGTCGTGTCCTTGTTCTATGATGACGGGGACACCATGCATTACTTTTTCACCACGCTGGCAGGCGTCGCCGTAGGTCTTCTGTGTAAGAGGCTGGGAGAAAGGGACAAAGACCCACGCATGACACGTGCCGACAGCTTTATGGTGGTGGTGATGTCGTGGGTGGTGTTTTCCCTCTTAGGCATGATTCCTTATATCACTGTGGCTGGGATGGACGTGGCAAGCGCATTCTTTGAGACCATGAGTGGCTTTACCACCACAGGAGCTTCCACAATAGTGGATGTGGACGCTTTGCCTCACGCCTTGCTCTTTTGGAGGTCTGCCACACAGTGGATAGGCGGATTGGGCATCGTGGTGTTCTCTTTCGCCCTCATTCCTGTGTACGAACTCAAGAACAGCAACATCTATTCTGCCGAGGTGTCGGGGCTCGCTTTGGACAAGGTTCGTCCTAAGATAGGAGCCACAGCCCGCCGCATATTGCTCGTGTACCTGTTGTTCACCACAGTCTGCGCAGTCCTTTACTGGGCAGGTCCCATGAATTTGTACGATGCCGTCTGTCATGCGTTCACCACCATGTCGACAGGCGGTTTCAGCACGCACACAGAGAGCATCGCCTATTTCCGTTCGTCATATGTAGAGTATGTGGCTGGAGTCTTCATGCTCATGGGCAGTGTCAACTACACTCTGTATTACTATCTTAGCATACGCAAGCACAGGATAACGACCGGCGACGAGGAGTTGCGCACGTTTCTCGCTATTGCCGCAGTGTCGGTGGCTGTTTTCATGGTGTTGTTTTACAAGGTGGCGGCCGACGGAGCTCCTTCCGACAAGGTTCCGCACGGTCTGGAGGAGACGTTCCGCACGGTTTTCTTTCATGTCAGCAGTACTGTCAGCGGTTCCGGCTTTGCTGCCACAAACACCGACTATGTGGCGTGGGAGCCTCTCCTGTGGATGCCTACACTTGTGCTCATGTCTGTGGGAGGATGCGCTGGCAGTACCGCGGGAGGGTTAAAGGTGATACGCGCCATAGTGGGCATAAAGAGTATTTTCAACGAGTTCATAGTGCAGCTTCATCCGCGTGCCGTGTTGGGAGTGCGCATCAGTGGGCATATAGTTCCGGCAGACAAAACAAGACGCACACTTGCTCACATAGTCTTGTACGTGATGCTGGTGGTGCTGGGTATGCTCAGCTTCCGTATGTTCGGGAACGATGTGGACACAGCTCTGGGCTGTAGTGTCAGCATGCTCTCCAACGCAGGTCCCGGAATAGGCGCCAACGGGCCGGCCGGCAACTATGCCGAAGTGTCGGCTGCAGGCAAGTGGATGCTCAGCTTCTATATGCTTGTAGGCCGTCTGGAGATATTCACAGTGCTTTTCCTCTTCATGCCACAGTATTGGAAAGAGAGAAAGTGAGGCGGTGGTATGGCCGTCATAGCCTCGCTTTCATAGTTACAGCAGAAAGCTTTGTTTTGCCTACTTGTCTTACCCCAAACAGTATGATGGCCTTCCCTGCCCATAGTTTTTGCTGTATGGCAGTCTCCACAATACGCTTTATCATGCTTCTCTTTCCCGTTGGTGTTCGGGCACAAAATTAAGTATTCCTTATTGCTATTCCCCAAAAACAACAGGCATGGAAAATGTGATTTCCGCTCTTTGGTGAATTGACATAAATCAATAAATTGCGCCTTTTTTGAAAATAATGCCCGACTGTTTCGGGGGGTATAAAATACTTATCTTTGCGGCTGATATGACAAAACAAAAAAACTGAATTTCTAAATTTAACTGACATGGACAAGAAAGACTATGTGACCCCTTCTGTCGAAGTGATGGAAATGGGAACCCGGGAGAGCCTGCTCGCCGGCAGCGATTTGAGCAGTTCGTCAATTGAAGAGGGCGAGCTGAACGACTTTGACACCAGTTGGGAGTAAAACCAAGGAAAGGAACAAGACAATGAAGAACAAACACTTTGTTTACGTGGCACTGGCTGCAGCAGCCCTCGCCACCTCCTGCGCTTCGGAAGACATCGCAGAACCACAGAAACAGAACCAGAACCAGGGCGAGACCCGTACCGTGACGCTCACCGCCTCCGTCAACGAAGGACAGACGCGCGTTGGAATGACCAAGAACGGCACAACCGCCAATTTCTATTGGCAAAAAGACGACAAAATCCTCGTGCAGACCAAGAACGGAGACACATACAGCGGCGCTGAGTTTACCGCAACAGTCAACACCGATGATGCAACAACAGCCCAATTCACAGGAGAGATAACTGAAGGGAGTGAGGTGGCCGGATATGCCGTCTATCCTTACAGCGAGACCCAGAAACATAGTTTTACCGGTGAGAAGGCCCTTACCTATAGCTTGCCTGCTGAGTACAATGGCTACGTGCCGGCGACCCAGATTTTCGGTAACTCCTCCAGCTCCACCAATATGCCGATGGTTGGCGCTATCTCGAACAACAGCATCGAGTTCAAGCACCTCGGCGGCTTGGCGGTCATCCGCGTCGACAAGATGCCGGCTTCGTCGGGAACACTCACCGTCACCGCCGACCAGCAACTCTCGGGCGACTTTACCGTCAGCGACCTGTCGGCAAGTGAAGCGCAGATTGCGACCACCACAGCATCTGGCGACAATGGCAAGGTGGTCTTCGACTTCAGCGGTGCATCAACAGACAACGTCGGCGTGTTCTACCTGCCCTTGGCCACGGGCACCTACTCCAACGTAACGGTTGTGCTGCAGAGTGGGGACGTCAACCAAACCAAGAATTGGAGCACACTTACTATCAGTCGTGCACAGGTAACCGCCATTCCTGTGTTTGTGAACACGGTCATCGACGGCCATGAGTTCGTGGACCTCGGTCTGAGTGTGCTTTGGGCAGAGACCAACATCGGGGCGACAAAAGCTGCTGACTACGGCAACTATTATGTCTGGGCCGGGACGGAAACACAGAACGCCTACAATGACGCTAGTTGCGCCAAGTATTACAGTGCGGGTGAAAATTCGTGGGAGTTTTCTTACAGCAAGTACAACAGCTCCGATTACAAGACCGTCCTCGAAAGCGAAGACGATGCCGCCTACGTCAACTGGAGCACTTCCTGCCGTATGCCCACCCAAAGCGAGTTTGAAGAACTCTGCAATAACAGCACCTTGACTTGGACCACTCAGAACAACTCTGACGGTAGTGCCATCAACGGTTATAAGGTTACCAGCACCAAGAACGGCAATTCGATATTTCTCCCTGCTGCGGGCGAACGCCAATTTGAAGGCTGCGACTACGACCAAGGCGCGAAAGGCTACTACCGGTCAAGTACGCTCCCCAGCTCTTATAATGAGACCTACGTGGGCACACTTGAGTTCGAGAACGGCAGTTTCAGTATGAATTCATATTCATACCGTTATGAAGGTTACTCCATCCGTCCCGTCGCAGCAAAGACGCAAACCTGGGAAGAATGGTAATAGACGGACTGACGAGCTTTTTACATTTCCCTGCCCGGAGAAAAATCTCCCGGCAGGGAAATGTTTTTTGAGGGGCGTTACCAACCGGAAATATCCGCCGATGTCATGTCGCCGACTTGTGCCTGTCAATATGCCATATTGTGCTTGTCAAGTATTTCGTTCCAGTTCAAGGTTTTCTTCACCGACTCGTAACGGCACGGTGTGTTCAACAGAAGCCATAAACAGCTCCTAAAATTCACGGTAGCCTTGCCTGTACTTGCCCTCGTCTTTGTCTCCCAACATGGAGGTGTAACTGTCGTACCTGCTTGCTGCTATGCGTTGCTCTTCCACGGCGCGGAGTACGGCACACCCGGGCTCGTGGGTGTGTGTGCAGTCGGAGAAACGGCACGACTTCCCCTCTTCAAATATCTCCTTGAAATAATGCGACACTTCGGTACGCTCCATGTCGAAGGTGCCAAACCCTTTGATGCCCGGCGTGTCTATCACGGCTCCTCCATCCGGAAGAAAATACATCTGCGAGAAGGTGGTGGTGTGTGTGCCGGTGTCGTGTGCCGCGCTTATCTCCGCCGTTTTGGCATCCGCGCCAGGGACGAGGAGGTTGAGCAACGTGCTTTTTCCCACCCCGCTGTTGCCGCTCAGCAGGCTTACTTTGTCTGCAAGAGCCTTGCGCACATCGTCCACCCCGTCGCCGTTAATTGCGCTGCAACGGATGCAGCGGTATCCTATGCTGGAGTACAGCTGCATGACGGCTTGTTGGCAAGACTCCCCGCACCCGGAGAGAAGGTCAGCCTTGTTGAACACCAACAACACGGGTATGCGGTAAGCCTCCGCCACAGCCAGAAATCTGTCTATGAAAGTGGTGCTGGTCTGCGGGTGCGCCACAGAAGCCAAGAGGACGGCAACATCCACGTTTGCCGCTATGATATGGCTTTGCTTGGAGAGGTTGGACGCTCGCCGTATTATGTAGTTGCGGCGGTCCTCTATGCCGTCGATGAGTGCGGTTACTCCGTCCGCCCCCGGGGTTATGCTCACAAAATCGCCCACTGCCACAGGGTTGGTGCTGCGTATCCCCTTCAGTCTGAAGTTCCCCTTTACCTTACAGTCAAAGAAACGGCCGCTGTCGGTTTTCACCACATACCAGCTGCCGGTGCTTCTGACGACGAGTCCTCTCATCTCAGACAGTCATTATTTCCTTTTCCTTGGCGGTATAGAGGTCGTCTATCTGTTTGATGTGCTTGTCGTGCAGCTTCTGCAGACTGGTCTCGGCATCCTTTTCCATATCTTCTGCCAGTCCGTCCTTGATGCCTTTCTTCAGTTTCTCTATCATGTCTCGCCTTGTGTTGCGGACACTCACTTTGGCCTGTTCCACTTCCTTGCCGCACTGTTTCACCAACTGCTTGCGGCGCTCCTCTGTCAAAGGGGGGATGGAGAGGCGTATTATCTCCCCGTTGTTGTCGGGCGTGATGCCCACTTCGCTGTCTATGATGGCTTTCTCTATCACACGGAACATGGACTTGTCCCAAGGCTTGATGGCTATGGTGCGCGCGTCGGGAGTGGTGACAGCAGCCACATTGTTCAATGGAACCATGCTTCCATAACTGTTTACTCTGATGCCGTCCAGAATCTTTGTGTTCGCCTTTCCTGCACGGATGCGGGCAAGCGTTTCGTCCAAATACATCACGGCCTCTTCCATTTTTTCCTCGGCAAATGCCAATGTTTCTTTTACGTCTACCATAACTTTTTTCCTTGTGTGTTGTAGGGTTTGTCGCAGAAAGGCAAATGTCACTATCCCATATCCCATCCGCAAATTAATTACAGGCAAATGTATGACTTTAATCCGAAAAAAACAAGGACGGCGCAATATTAAAGCGTTTTTTTCCCTATCTTTGTTAGCCGAAACAGTCTTTACAATGGATATTAACGCCTATATAAACCAACTTTTGGACAATCTTGAACCCATCACTCTCGAACAGATGTCGAACATAAGGCTGATGAACCGCACAGACACCAAGTTCGTGACGGACAAGGAGCACCTTGTCAAACTTTTGGAGATGGCGCAAGGCAAGTATTATGTCCAGTTCAACGACGGAAGCCGGGTGGCCAATTACATGACCACGTATTGGGATACCGATGCGCACACATTCTATTTGGAGCACCACAACGGACGTGCTCCCAGGCAGAAGGTGAGGGTGCGGACTTATCTTGACAGCAACATCTCTTTTCTGGAGGTGAAGACCAAGAACAACCACGGACGCACAAGAAAGAAACGTATGAGGGTGCCAGGCCAGGAGATAAACGAAGGGGAGGGGAGAAACGAGTTTCTCAAAGAACTTGTCCATATGGGTATGGACGAAATACACCCTACGGTACGCAACAGGTTCAAACGCATCACGTTGGTTAACAAAGGCAAGACGGAAAGGCTTACCATAGACTTTGACGTGCAGTTCCATAACATGGAGACAGGCGGCGAATCAGGCACCGGACAGTTGGTGATAATAGAACTGAAGCGGGACGGGAACGTGTTCAGCCCTGTGCTTGATATCCTGCGCTCGCTGAGGATAAGGCCGTCAGGCTTCAGCAAATACTGCATAGGCAGCGTGCTTACCAACCGCAGCCTGAAGTACAATATGTTCAAACCCAAACTGGTGAGGTTGAGCAAACTCACCAAAGAGAAATTGTTTTTGGGGGCTGGTTGAAGAAATTAAGAAATGCGCCGATAAAGGAGCACAGAGACACGAGGTTTTGTGCTCTGGGAAATTCAACTTAATAAGGATAATTAGAC
>CAVHCL010000065.1:0-8112 GCA_963634425.1 Bacteroidaceae bacterium | reverse complement strand
ATCAACTTTGTGGTGGTGGCGATAATTGCGCGTTATTTCTATTTCCCCAAGAGCAACCGCCGCGACTATATGTTCATTTTCCTTATCATGTCCATGAGCATCTTCATGCTTGTGTCTTTGATGAGCGGCGGTGTCATGAACACCGGAGCTGCGCTCGGACTGTTTGCTATCTTCGGTATCATACGTTACCGTACGGAGGCAATTCCCATCAGGGAGATGACATACCTCTTCATGCTTGTCGCCGTGAGTGTGGTGAACGCTCTCGGCAAGGGCGAGTACCATCCGAAGTCGGACTATTGGGAAGGAGTGGGCATTGTGACGATAATATTCGCCAACCTTATTTTCATCTTTCTGGCGTGGCTTTTTGAGAGCAGCAAAATTGTGAACAACAGTTGCAGCAAGTATATAAAGTACGACAACGTGGCACTGGTGGCTCCGGGGAAACGCGAAGAATTGAAAGCCGACTTGGAGAAGCGCACAGGCTTGAAGATACTGAAACTGGAAGTTGGCATGATAGACTTCCTCAAGGACAGCTGCCTTATCCGCATCTACTACGACGAGCCTCTTGACAGGGGAAGCAGCGTGGAGCAGATTGTCAAGATGCCGAGATGAGGCACAATGCTATTTTGAGAGTTTTTGACACAGTTTTGAAATTTTGCCGAAAAACGAGATTTTTATGAAAAAGACAATTTTTGCAGTAGCTTTGTTTCTGCCTTCGTTGCTTTGGGCTGAAGGGGAGGACAACTTCGGTGTGTGGACAGAGATAAGCCTGTCCAAGTCGCTCTCCCAACAGTGGCGTTTGGGTGTGGGTGCGGAATTCCGCAGTCAAGAAAAGCTCAGAGGCTCCATAGGGGCGAGTGCGGAGTACAAGCCATGCAGGTACTTCAAGGCTGGTGCCTACTATTCTTTTATGTACAGCCAAAAGCCGGAAGTGCGCGAGGAGCACTACCGCAAGGACATTGTGAGCGAAGACAACTGGAACGGATATGACATAAAGCACAACGACTGGCGTCCGCGTCACCGTGCCGGGGTAGAACTTACAGGCACCGTAAAGTTGTGGAGGTGGCTGCGCATCTCGGTAAGGGAGAGGTATCAGATGACATACAGTCCTGTTCTCTACCGCACAGAGACCAAGTACAGATACGAGTATATGGGTATGGTGGACGGAGAAAGGCACTACGAACTGAGGGACAACGACGACGACGGGGTGGCAGACTACCCCGTTACAGAGTCGGACCGCAAGGACTCTTGGACAACGCATATGTTCCGCAGCAGACTCAAATTGGCTTTGGACAAGAAGAAGTGTCCGTTCTCCCCGTACGTCTCAGCAGAAGCGCATAATGTCCTTAACGACAAGATGAGACTTGAAAAAGTGCGCTCTGCCATAGGACTTGACTATAAGTTGAGCAAGCAACACGAAATAGGCGTGGCGTACGTGCTTACGTGCGACATCTATGACGACGAAGACGACAAGACACGCCTCAACGAAAGGTTGCACGCCCTCAACATAGGTTACAAATATAAATTCTGAACTCATCCACAACAAAAAAACAAAAGACATTAGTATGAAAACAAGCAAATTTATCGTCGGCGCAATGATGATGTCGGTAAGCGCCGCAGCCATGGCAGACGACTTCAATTACCTTACCGTGGGGTATGGCGATAAAGAGGAGAGCATCTCCCTGCCTACAATCTGCAAGATTACATTCTCCGAAGGAAACTGCGTGGTAGCCACCACGGATGGAGATTTCACTTATCCTCTCTCGGAAATGAAGAAGATGACATTTACCGCAACGTCCACTGCGATAGAGGCGTTGCCCGAGTCAGACCCCTGCATGACATTCCGCGACGGAACCCTGGAAGTTTCCGGCAGTGGGATGTTGCGCATATACAACGCCGACGGAGTCCTGAGGCAGATGGCTATGGTGAAGGACGGGGCTAACATCAACCTCTCTGGCCTTCCCTCCGGTCTATACATTGTGGACATGAACGGCAAGGTGATAAAGATAAGAAAATAAAATTATGAGAAAAGCGGTTTCTTTGGTATTGCTCCTAATGGCAGCAGTGTCCGCAACGGCACAGCAGCAGATGCGTGTGTGGCAGAACGGCGAAGGTGAACGTGTGACCGTCACATCGGACCCTCTCACCTTTACTGACGACGGTGCTACTGTAAACATCGGCGGCACGACGTACAGCACAAGCGCCATAGACAGCATCACCATGGTGCACGTGCTCACCGTGAATTTCAGCGACGACGGCACTTCTGTGGATGTTGGCAAAGTGCAAGGGGTCACCTATACGGTTGATGGTGGTCATGTGACGATAAACAACACCAATGTGCGCAACGAGGTGGAAGTGGTGCTCCAGGGGAGCTGTGCCGACGGTTCGTTCACGTACGTTGGGAAATACAAGTGCAAGATTTATCTCAACGGCGTACATTTGACATCCTCTAAAGGAGCGGCTGTCAACATCCAGTGCGGCAAGAGGATTGACCTCATCCTCAACGACGGTACAGAAAACTCTCTGGAGGACGCTGCCGGCGGAACGCACAAGGCTGCCTTGTACTGCAAGGGGCATCTGGAGTTCAGCGGCGGCGGCAGCCTCACCGTCTCCGGCAACACCAAGCACGCCATAGACTCCAAGGAGTATATGGAGCTGAAGAAGAGTACCGGCACCATTACCGTGGCAAAGGCCGTGTCTGACGCTTTGCATTGCGGACAGTACTTCTTGATGAAGGGCGGCACCATAAACATAGACGCCAATACCGGCAGCGACGGAATACAGTCGGACATCATCACATTGGACGACGATGTCACCCCCGACTCGTCTAAGGTGGACAACACGGGAGGCATCACCATAGAGGGTGGAGTCATCAACGCTGTGGTGGCAAACCAAGACTGTAAGGGCATCAAGGCGGACGGCGACATAGTGATAAGCGGCGGCACCATAGACCTCAAGCCTACAGGTGACGGCTCCAGAGGAATCCAGACCAAGGCGAACATGGTGGTGGGATGCGAGACAGCCGAGACCAATATCACCATAGCCACATCGGGAGGCAAATGCACTTTGACGGAGTGTGAGGACGATCCGCACAGGTGCATGGGCATCAAGGTAGACGGCAACCTCACCGTCAACGGAGGAACCATAACGGTGACACACACCAAGAGTTCGGCACGCGACATCAAGGTGGGCGGCACATACAAGAGAAACGGAGGAACTGTCAGTGGGGCTGTTGTATAGACACAACCGTGTCTGACCTCTCCATGGTGGACAGAGATTACAGTTTCAGAGTCAACTCCAATCCGGTTTGTAACGGGGCTCCGCGTTGTTCGTAGCCCCGTTGCATACTTTCAAACCAGAACGTGTTGTAGTGCGTGTTGGTAAGGTTCTTCCCCCACACCAGAATGTTGAGATGCTTGAAAGCGAAGCCTATGCGTGCCGACAGCAATGCGTATAAGGGCTGACTTGCCGAATTGCTCTCGTTCCAATATATTCGTCCGGCACCGTTGCATCCGGCACCTACGGTAATGGCTTGCATTACCCCGCCTTGTGTGCGGAATGTGTAGGCAGCGTCGGCACAGAAAGTCTGCATAGGCATATAAGGGACATGTTTTCCTTTGTAGTCCACGTTGGTGCCGTCTTCGCCCACCGTTGCATACTTACGGAATGTGGAGTGCGTATATCCGTATGTGGCATTCAGGGCGAGCCCCTCAACAGGATTGGCTGTCAAGGCAGCTTCGACTCCCAAGGCACGGCTGCGTCCTGCGTTCACCGTGATGCGCCCCAACCCTGTTTCGCTCATCCTTGACAGTTGCAGGTCATGGACATCGCTCCAAAACACGCAGGCATCAAATGTCAGCGTGTTTTCCGCAAGGTAAAGGCGTGTGCCAGCCTCGTAATTCCATGCAAATTCGGGAGAATACAGGCAGGCTTTTTCCACATCCAAGGGCTGTCCTGCCGCCATGGCGTTGAGGGTTCCTATAATCCGCTGCTTGGCTTCTTCGGGAATGGTGGGCTGTGCCTGCAATACGGGTACGGTGGCGTTGCGCACGTCACTCATCATGCTTGTCTGCATCTTCAGACGCATCAGTTCGCTTATGTTCTGCACATTGTAGCCACCAGAGCGAAATCCTCTGCTCACAGAAACGTAGGCCTTTCCTCCTGGAAAAGAATGTTGGACGGCAATCTTTGGCAACAGTTGCAGGTAGTCGTTGGTGTGCGTCCCTGTCAAAGAGTTGTCGCTCACGTGGTATTCCTGTTCCCGTACCATTTCCACTTCCCTTTCCATTGACGGCATGGAGAGCAGTCCTTTTAGTCCGTAAGCGTGGCTGAACGCATACCATGCCGAATAGTCCATCCACAGACGCTCGTAGTCAAGCCGCACGCCTATGTTGGCCGACAGGCCGTCCACTCCAAAAAGGTCATGGAAAGATGTCTGTTGGAAGAGAGACGCGCCGAGAGTGGGAGTCCGGAAACGGTCGTTTAATTCAAGTTGTTCGTCCAGGATGTTGTCGGAAAAGACAAATGACATTTTTGCCGGACCGCTTTGTGTTTCGGGAAGGAACTTGTTGGCGTTGTCGTTTATGGTGCTGTTGAGCCATGCCACGCCGTCTTTGCGGAATGTCACTGGAGCCTGGGTGTTCTGCCATTCGTAGAAGAAGTTCAGTCCCAGCAGTCCCTGCACGCGACCTTTGCGTTTCCCCTTAAGAGTGAGTTCTTCGGAAACAATGTTGGAGAGCTGCCTCTGCCTCAGAGTGTAAATGTCGTAGCTTAGGAAATCTTGGTCCATCAGCATATTGTCGCTGATGTTTTGGTATGTGGTTACTGAGTACAGGGCCGCATTTCCCATGTCATACGTTGTGTGCACGCCGGCCGTCAGCAAGCTGCGGTGGTAGTTGCCGTCCACATTTGCCGATATTTTGTCTTTCAGCTCAGCATATTTCTCGTTGCCGTCGGTACTGCCGGTGTAATAATATGGGAATGCGCCGCCATTCGTATATTCGTAGTGCAGCGAGGCGTCCATGGTAAGGCGTTGGCTTGGCTTGAAGATAGCACGCAGACGTGTTCCTCCTGTCTCTGTGCCGTCCACGCGCTTGCCTGTGATGTCGTTGTCGAAGAAGCTGGAACTGCCGTTGTAGAATCCTCCGGCGGAGAAAGCAATCTTGTCAGAAACTCTGTGGTAGTGTGTCACTGCCGCATATCGGCGGTTGTCTCCTGTGGAATAACCGAGACGCATGTCCGTTCCGTTGTATGAGAACGGAGACTTGGTGTTCACCTTCACCAGTCCTCCCATTGTGTTTCTGCCGTACAGAGTGTTCTGCGGTCCGCGCAGAACCTCTATATTCTCAATGTCGTGTAGGGAGAAGTCGTAAGCGGCCTTGTCGTAGTATGGCAGGTTGTCCACGTAAAGTCCTACTGCCGGTGTCCCTATGCGCGAGCCAATGCCCCTTATGTATATGGCACTGGTTTGGCGCGAGCCGTAGTTGGGGATAAACACGTTTGGCACAAGAGCCCCTAAGTCCTTTATTGTCTGTACGGAGTGTGAGGCAAGTGTGTTCTTGTCCACCACGGACAAACTAATGGGCAGAGCTTTCATGCGCAACGTCTCTTTGGGCGAAGCGATTATATGCACCTCTTGTAGGTCTTTGCCGACGAGGGTGTCCGCCCTCTCTGCCATCCCGCTTGCAGGAAAGCCAACTGTCACGTACAACAGCAGCGCCAGCGTCTTCTTTATTCTCATTGTTTAGGCCTTATCGTCAAAAATTGGTATTTCGGGTGCAAAGTAAAGGCTTTTCCGTTGTTCACACAATCCCCATTTATGAGGATTTTCCCCTTTGTCCCCATCCGCATGTTGTTCTTTGTCGAAAGATTTATTATCTTTGCGGAGCAAACTTCATTAACAACAAGCAAGGAACATGATAGAGAAGTATCACGAGACAGACCCTTTGACAGACGTCATCAGCGACGATTACCGTATGTTGCAGATTTTGGGGCGTTTCGGCATTACGTTGGGTTTTGGCGAGAAAAGTGTGGCGGAAGCCTGCAAGGCGCAAGGGATAGATGTGTCCACGTTCCTCACCGTAGTCAACTATGTGAAGGACACCGCCCACGCAAGGGTCGACGAGATGGCAGAGCAGGTGAGCCTGCCGGATTTGATGCTTTATCTCAAGAATTCCCACAGTTTTTTCGTGGATTTTCGTCTGCCAAACATCAGAAGGAAGTTGTTGGAGTCGCTCAACTGTTCCGGGAACAACCGCGTGTCGTTTCTCGTGTTGAGGTTTTATGACGACTACGCCGCAGAAGTGGCTCGCCACATGTCTTACGAGGACTCCACCGTCCATCCTTTTGTGTCGTCCCTTTTGCAGGGCAAGATGCCTTCAAGGACGTTTGCGGAGGTGGTGCAAGAACTGGAGGACAATCATTCCAGTATAGAGAAAAGTATTTCCGACCTCAAGAACATCATCATCAAGTATTATCCCAGCGGCAACAACGCCACGCTTATGGGGGAGGTGCTGATGGACATTTTCATGACGGAGGAAGACCTTCTTGTCCATTGTAAGATGGAAGACAGCCTGTTTGCGGAATGTGTGCGGCGTTTGGAGCAATCCGTGCGTGAACGTGAGGATGAAGGGGAATCAAGTGATGTCGCCAGCGAAGAGGCTTCAACAAAGACTTCTTCCGTAAACGAACTTAGTGATAGGGAGAAGGAGATAATAGTGGAGATTGTGAAAGGGCTTAGCAACAAGGAGATAGCGGAGTCGCTATACATTTCTGTCAATACTGTGATGACACACAGACGGAACATCAGTCGCAAATTGCAGATTCACAGTCCTGCCGCCCTCACCATATACGCTATTGTCAACGGCCTTGTCAGTCTGGACGACGTTAAGTTGTAAGACTGGGCAAATTGCCGTTCGGAATAGTTCACAAAAAAGGCGCGCCGAAAACGGTGCGCCTTTTTTGTGAATCCACAAGAGATTATTTGACGCGGTAACGCACTTCCTTAGTACGGAACCTCTTCACGGCCTTCTTGTCCTTTACGTCTTTGAGGCCGGTGACAGTGATGATGCTCACACGGTTCTTGTCATTCTCTGCGAAGGGCTGTACGGTGTCTCCGTAGTAGTTGGCGGTAATCTGCGACTTGTCTACACCTGCGTCAACGAGAGCCTTCACGGCTTTCTCGCTGCGGAGCTTGGAGTACATCATGTTGACGCGCGGATTACCGGTCTGTACGTCGGCGTACGACTTGATGTCTATCTTACATTCGCGGTGGTCTGCCAGGAAAGCCCCTATGGCAGCCAACTGTTCGTCCGCCGTGAAGTCGCTTTCGCGTATTTGGTAGAACACGTTCCATGCAGTCTTTCCGGACTCTATGCGCGGAACGAACTCGCTGTCATCGTACCAGATGGTATCGGTGCGTGTGGCCCATTGCTCTTCCGCAGCAGGCTTCTTCTTGTATCCGAACTTGAATGCGAGACCAATCTGTGCCGTCACCTGCCAATCGTCCCTGTTGTTGAGCTTGCTGTTGAAACGGTCGCCAAGGCTGTTGGCAGCCACTTCAAGGTTGACGCTGACATTTTTGTGCAAATTAATGTCCAGCATGGCACCGACGCGTGCGTTGTGAGTGAAACGTGTGTCGTCGTATGCGCCGGTCAGTACGTCCCTGTGGCTGTATGCGTCATCGTTGTCCCATGCTGTATTGAGTCCCACACCGCCTATCAGATAAGCGTTGACGGGATAATAATTCTTGCGGCCGAAGAGGGTAACCAAGTTCAGCATCAAATCAAGGTCTGTGGTTGCGTACTTGTAGTCATACTTGAAGTCTGCGCCGTTGTTGACTCCGCCCTTGTTCCAAATGCCGCTCACATGAAGACGGGCACCTACAATAGGAGTGAAGAACGCTCCGAAGCTGAGGCTTGTTGTCGGTGTTATCAGCTTGGCATTGTTGTAGTCGGTAAAAGTTGTCTGTAAACCGCCTTGCACACCCACGAACATATGGGGATAGGGCTTGTAATCGAGGTTCTCCTCTTTCGTGTTCTCCGCATTAGCTGGAACACAAACGCTCAGCGTCAAGACGGCTGTAGCGAACAGGCTTTTTGCTTTGTTCATGTC